>NZ_JBTHHH010000019.1:0-19765 GCF_054353815.1 Mycoplasma sp. AC1221
AGAATTCAATTTTTAACAAAACACATTTTTAGTACCACAAAAGTGTCCATGTTTAAATTACAAAGCATCTAAAAAATAAAAATCAACAACTTTTTCTCTAAAAAGTCCAACTATTTTAAGACTTTTTGGAGATTTTTTTCTAAAATATTTGCATACTCTTTACTTTATTTTATGGTATAATTTATTTCACTTTTTATGTTTTTATGATAATACCACAAAAATGAAATTCATAAAAAAGAAAATTGCAATTTTCGAAAGGGTTAAAATGGAACAAAAAAAATATCGAATTCGTAAATTTGGTCCAAAAACTGAACGTAGAGATTATTCTATCACCAAACAATCTCTACCTCTTTTTGATATTCTTCAAACAAACAAAGAATCTTTTGCAGAATTTATGAAGAATGGTATTCAAAATGCATTAATGGAAATTTATCCTATTACAACTGGACAAATTAGACTTGAGTGCTTAAAATCTAGTTTTGATGTTGAATTACCATATAAAAAAATCACTAGTGAAGGTGATGAAATCAACAAATGTAAAGCTAAAGGTATGAACTTTAGTGCAAAAGTTTATGTTAATTTAAATGTAGAAAATGTAAAAACAGGAGTTGTAAAACAAGAAAGAGTCTTATTAGGAGAAATTCCATATATGACTTCTGGTGGTAGTTTTATTATTAACGGTTCTGAAAAAGTTATTGTGAGCCAACTTATCCGATCACCTGGTGCTTATTTCGGATTAGGTGTACGTAACAAGCAATCAGATGATTTGTTTAACAAACTTGAAATTTTACCAAGAATCGGTTCATGATTTGAAGTTTCACACAAAGTTACTTCATCGAATCTAGATGTTGTAAAAGTTAAAGTCGATAAGAATAAAAGTATTGCATTAGGTACCTTACTTGGTTCTTTTGGATTTACTCCAAAAATGCTGTATAAACTTTTTGGTAAGAATGAATTGCTAGTTGAAACCTTGAAAAAGGATAAAATTCTTGGTAATGAAGAATATAATCAACAAGAAATTATTGATTTTTCACAAGAGGAAATCTTCAAAACCATTCGTAAAGGAGATCGCGAAACAGCAGAAGCAAAAAAATCATTGCTTCCAAGTATGTTGTTTGATAAAAAAAGATACAACCTTTCTGTAACGGGTCGTTATATGCTTAATAAAAAACTTTCTTTAGTAGACCGTATTACTAAAACATACCTTGCTGAAGATTTAAAAACAAAAAACGGTGAAATCTTATTAAGCAAAGGTTCATTTATTGATTATAAAAAAGCACAAGAAATCCAAGGATGATTTAATACACGTGTTCTACCATCAGAGAAGTTAGAAGACATCGATCCAGAACATGTTTATCATAAAGTTTATCGTCCTGCTAGTGAAACAAATTCACATCATTACGAAAACCATCACGGATACAATAATCCAGAATTAAGAAAACGAACTAAAATTATTAAAGTCAAAATATATCCGTCTAAAAAATGAATGGAAACTAAGCCGGAGCAACCTATTATTATAATTGGTAATGATCCTAAATCAATCGAAACACACTTATTAATTTCCGATATTGTTGCTGCTATTAGTTACTATTTCAATCTTACTGTTGGAGTAGGCCAAGATGATGATCCGGATTCATTGATTAACAAAAGAATTGTTTCTGTTGGTGAATTATTGGAAGCACAATTGATGATTGCTTTAGCAAAACTTGAAAAAACTACTCGCGAACGTATTGGTTCAAAGGAAGCCGAAAAAGTTACTGCAAAAAATGTAACTAATAACAAACTCATTACCAACCAGATGAAAACCTTTTTTAACTCTTCGAAACTTTCACAATTTATGGATCAAATTAATCCATTAGCAGAAGTTTCTAACAAACGCCGTGTTACATCATTAGGACCTGGTGGTCTTAGTCGTGATACGGCTCAATTTGAAGTTCGGGATGTTCATTCAACTCACTATGGAAGAATTTGTCCGATCGAAACACCTGAAGGACTTAATATCGGTTTGATTTTAAACTATGCAACATTTGCACAAGTTGATGAACTCGGATTCT
This sequence comes from Mycoplasma sp. AC1221, assembly GCF_054353815.1. Taxonomy (NCBI): domain Bacteria; kingdom Bacillati; phylum Mycoplasmatota; class Mollicutes; order Mycoplasmatales; family Mycoplasmataceae; genus Mycoplasma; species Mycoplasma sp. AC1221. Next base: position 2,055 of record NZ_JBTHHH010000019.1, read on the forward strand.
TAAAAACCCCTTATTATAAAGTTAATAATGGCGTTGTTGATTATAACGATGTTCGTTATTTAACAGCTGCCCAAGAAATCGGATATTCATTTGCTCAATCATCAGTACAAATTGATGATAACAACAAAATTATTACTCCTACACTAACTATAAGACGTGATTACAACTATATTGTTGGAACCCCAAAAGATGTTGATTTTTTGGAAGTGTCATCAAAACAAATGGTTTCCGTCGCTGCTGCAGGTATACCATTCTTAGAAAATGATGATGCTAACCGTGCACTGATGGGATCGAATATGCAACGTCAAGCAGTTCCATTAATAGAAGCTGAAGCACCTTTAATTGCAACTGGAATTGAAGCAGATATTGCTAAATACTCTTCTTATAACCTTATTGCAAAAAACTCAGGAACTGTTACATATGTTGATAGTTCAAAAATCTTTGTACAGCGTAGCGAAAGTGGTGTAACTGATAAATATTCACTGCGTAATTTTGAAAGAAGTAACCAAGGAACAGTTATTCAGCAAAAACCACTAGTTCGTAAAGGACAACAAGTTAAAGCTGGAGATTTATTAACTGATGGTTCTTCTTTTAAGGACGGTGAATTAGCACTAGGTAAGAATGTTTTAGTTGGTTTTACCACTTGAAACGGATACAACTTTGAAGATGCTGTTATTATTAACGAAAGACTGGTTAAAGATGATGTTTATACATCTATTCATGTTGAAGAACAAATTATCCAATTCCGTAGTTCTCGTGCTGGAAACGATATATTAACAGCTAATATCCCACAAGTTTCTAAGCATTCGATTCGTCATCTTGATGAAACAGGTATTGTAAAAGTAGGTTCCGAAGTGTTACCCGGTGATGTTTTAGTGGGTCGCACATCTCCAAAAGGTGAAGAAAACCCTTCACAAGAAGAAAAGTTGCTTCAAGCTATTTTAGGAAGTCGTTCAACCGGAATTAAAGATACATCCTTGAAAGTAAAAAATGGTCATGGAGGAACTGTTATCCATGTTGAAGTTCTTTCAAAAGAAAATAATGATGTTTTAGAAGAAGGTGTAGAGAAAATTGTTAAAGTTTCAATTGCACAAAAACGTAAGATTAAAGTTGGTGATAAAATGGCAGGTCGCCATGGAAACAAAGGTGTTATTTCAATTGTTTTACCAGAAGAAGATATGCCATATTTAGAAGATGGAACACCACTTGATATTATGCTTAATCCACAAGGAGTACCATCACGGATGAACATTGGACAAATCTTAGAACTTCATCTTGGAATGGCTGCTCGTAAATTGAACACCAAATTTGTTTCCCCGTCTTTTGATGGAGTAAAAAAACAAGATATTGAGGCCGCATTAGAAGAAGCAGGATTAGATAAAACAGGTAAACAAATTGTAATTGATCCCATTACAGGACGTAGGTTCGATAAACCTATTTCTGTGGGTGTAATGTATATGCTTAAACTTAACCATATGGTGGATGATAAAATGCATGCTCGTTCTGTCGGTCCATATTCACTAATTACTCAACAACCTCTTGGAGGAAAATCACAAAATGGTGGTCAAAGATTTGGTGAAATGGAAACATGAGCACTTGAATCATATGGTGCAACCAATGTTTTACAAGAGATATTAACTTATAAATCCGATGATATTTTAGGACGTAATGCCCTTTATTCTGCATTAGTTTCCGGAAAACAACTACCAACTCCAGGAACACCTGAATCATTTAATGTTTTAAGTCACGAACTTAAAGGTTTAGGAATGAAATTAGAACTTTCTGACACAATAGATGAAAGCGACCAAATAACCGAATTTGATATGATTCAATTTGAAACAGGAGGTGATGATGAATAATACTTTTGATAAAAAATCACCCATCAACAGAATTACCCTTTCACTTGCTACAAAAGCAGATGTTGAAAAATGATCTTATGGCGAGGTAACTAAACCTGAAACCATTAACTATAAAACATATAAACCAGAAAAAGATGGACTTTTTGATGAATTAATCTTTGGTCCAGTAACTGATTATAAATGTCCTGTGTGTGGTACTAAATACAAAAAAACTGATGAAAATCAAATCTGTACTAAAAATCCACAATGTGAAAAATATAAACCAGTGATTTTACCCAAAATTTCACGTCGTAGTAGAATGGGACATATCAAACTTGAAAACCCTGTTGTACACTTTTGATTTTTCAAAATTGATCACTCTATTATTTCAAAACTTCTAGGTCTTAGAGTTCACGATAGTAATAAACCGGTAACAAAGGCTGATTTAGAAAAACTTATTTATTATAAATCTCATATTGTTTTAGAAACAGGTAATTTAAAATCACTTAAAAAGAATACTATTGTAAATATTAACGAAGCACCTGAATTTTATCTTGAAGTTCTTCGTGAAATGTTAACATTAGAATACGATGATCCAGATGCTATCGAAGAAATTCAACAAACATTAGATGAACTGCTTGAATATGCACAATCTGAAGATGGAAAATCATTTGGAATTGACTTTTATTCTTACAATGAAGTTATTGAAGAATTTACCGATGCTAAAATTGGAACAGGTTCAAATGCTATTGAATACCTACTTAAACATATTGATTTAGAAGCAGAAAGAGCAGCAGTTCAAGCTGATATTGATGCAATAAACTTAGAAATTGAAGAAAACGGAGTAAATAATTCTGCTTCAAAAATCCAAGAACGAACCAAATTATACAAACGTCTTACTATTATAACTTCATTTATTCGCTCTGGACAAAAACCTACCGATATGTTAATTTATAACTTACCAGTTATTCCTGCTGATCTTAGACCATTGGTACAATTAGATGGTGGAAGACACTCAACAAGTGATATTAACGAACTCTATCGTCGCATCATTATTCGTAACACCCGTTTAAAGAAATGAATCGAACAAGATGCTCCAATGTTAATCAAGCAAAATGAATATCGGATGATTCAAGAAGCAGTTGATGCTTTAATTGACAATGGTAGAAAAAAACCAGCTCCGGTTTCTTCAAAAGATGGACAACCACTTAAATCTATTTCAGATGCTTTAACAGGTAAGAAAGGGCGCTTCCGTCAAAACTTACTCGGAAAACGTGTTGATTATTCAGGACGTAGTGTTATTGTCGGTGGTCCTAAACTTAAAATGTATGAAGTCGGTATTCCTCGTGATATGGCGGCTAAATTATTCGAACCTTGAATTGTTCGCGAACTTATTTCTAATGAAGATGGGGTTACAAGTGTTAAAACAGCTAAAAAACTCATCGAAGGTCTTGATCCAAGAATTTGACCATATGTAGAACGCGCAATTGAAGATAGACCGGTACTATTAAACCGTGCTCCTACCTTACACCGTCTTTCAATCCAAGCATTTTATCCTGTATTAATTCGTGGAAAAGCAATCAAATTGCATCCGTTAGTAACAACAGCATTTAATGCCGACTTCGACGGGGATCAAATGGCAGTACACATCCCAGTTAGTGATCAAGCCGTTCTTGAAGCAAAAGAATTAATGCTTGCTTCAAAAAATATTTTAGGTCCTAAAGATGGTGAACCAATTATTAACCCGTCACAAGATATGATTTTAGGACTTTACTATTTAACTATTGAAAAAGCAGGTGTTAAAGGTGAAGGAAATTATTATGGTTCATTCGATGAAATGATGCTAGCTTATGAAAGAGATTATCTAGATTTACATGCTCGAATTGTTTTACCTATTGCTGCATTAAATAAAAAATTCATATCAGAACAGACCAATAAACCTTATATTATTTCATCAGTTGGTAAATTTATTTTAAATCAAGCTTTCCCAGATGAATTTGAATTTGTTTTTGGTAAATACAGCGAAAAAACATATAAACAAGATTCTGATGGTAAAGAAATTGTAATCGAAAAAGAAGTAATTCATACTTCTGAAAATGCTTTAGATCGTTATACACTAAATTATGGTGAAAACTTTCGGGATGTAATTAAACATCTTGAAGTTACCCGTGGATTAGCTAAAAAAGATATTGCAAAGATAATTCGTAAAATTTACGAAAAATATGTGTATGTAGTAACCAAAGAAGATGTCGCTAACATAATTGATGCTACAACTTATTCAAACTACACTTTTAGATTAAATGATTGTGAAGCATTGCGTGATTATAATGGTGATTATATTCCATTAGAACATGCTAAATTAATTAACACATTTTTAGTTGAAGAGTTTGAAAAAATTAATTATAACAATCATCTAAAAGGAATTGATAACTCATTAGTAAGTTGAACAATCGATGAATATACAAAAGTTTTAGAAAATGTTTGATTCAAATATACAAATTATGTCGCTACAATTTTAGATAAAATTAAGGACTTAGGTTTTCAATATTCTACCATTTCTGGAACAACTATTTCGATGAACGATGTTAAGACATTAGAATCAACCAAGGAAAAAATAGTAGAAGGAGATGAACATACTGCAAAACTGCGTCAATTCTACGAAGATGGATACTTAACTGATGATGAACGCTACAATTTAACAATTCAGCATTGATCAAAGGTTAAAGAAGAAATTGAAAAAGAACTTAAAAAAGTTACACAATCAGATATTGAAAACCCATTATTTATGATGATGACATCAGGAGCCCGTGGTAATGCATCAAACTTTACTCAGCTTGCTGGTATGCGTGGTTTAATGAGCAACAACACCAAAATTTTAAAGGCTGATGCTGAAAATGATCGTGTGGTTCGTTCTACAATTGAAATCCCTGTTAAATCTTCTTTCCTTGATGGACTTAGCGCATATGAATTTTACTCATCAACTCACGGGGCGCGTAAAGGACTTACCGATACTGCTTTAAATACTGCTAAGTCTGGATATTTAACACGTAGATTAGTAGATGTCGGGCAAGGAATAGTTGTTCGTGAAGAAGATTGTGGATCTGATTTTGGTTTTGAGGTTAAGGCTATTAAAGATACCAAAACTGATACAGTTATTGAATCATTATGGGATCGGATTGAAGGTAGATATACCAACTCTGCGATTCTTGATAAAAACGGAAATATTGCAGTTGAGGCAAACATCTTAATAACTCCTGATATCGCAGATAAAATTACCAAGGAATTAAAATTAGAGAAAGTAGATATCCGTTCTGTATTATCATGTCATACACGTAATGGAGTATGTAAACACTGTTATGGAAAAGACTTAGCAACCAATCGTGTCGTAAGTACTGGTGAAGCGGTCGGGGTTGTTGCAGCTCAATCAATCGGGGAACCCGGGACACAACTTACAATGCGTACATTCCATACTGGTGGGGTTGCTGGGGTTGAAGATATTACCGGAGGATTTGGTCGTCTCATCGAGCTTATCGATGCTTATGATTTTCCGTGAGGAAAACCTGCTATTATTTCAAAAGTTTTTGGTAAGGTTGTTAAAATCGAACAAGCTAAAAACCGTGATACAGGACAAAAAACAGATATTTATATTGTAACAGTTCGTTCAACTGCACATAATGGTGAAATTATTGAAACACAATATAACGGAAAACTTTCTCAAAAATTGCGTGTTAAAAAAGGTGATAATGTTGTTCCTGGACAAAAGATTTTCGAAGGCCCTATTATCTTAAAAGATCTTTTAGAAGTTGCTGGACCTCGTGCGGTGCAAAACTACTTACTTAAAGAAACTCAAAGACTTTATCGTCTTCAAGGAATTACAATTGCTGATAAATATATTGAAATTATCATCCGTCAATTATTATCAAAAATTATGATTACTGATCCTGGGGATTCAAAATTCTTTAATGGTGCATTAATTGATACATTTGTATATCAAAAAGAAAACGGAAAACTACTTGCTGCAGGGTTAAAACCTGCTTATGGTGAAGTGAAAATCCGTGGAGCAAAACAAGTACCATTACTTTCAGATTCGTGGTTGTCAGCTGCTTCTTACCAAGAAACTGCTAAGATATTAGTTAACTCTGCTGTTGGAAATCGTGTTGATAAACTTGAAGGTTTAAAGGAAAACATCATTTTAGGACATAAAATTCCTGCTGGAACAAACAGTAATTTTGAACTAAAAGGAAAATATGATATCCGAAATCCCAGAACCTATTTTAAATCAAAATATGATCCGAATGCTCCTATTGATAACGATACTTTAGATAACATTCATGTAGACTTCGATGAATTAACCGAATCATCTTATGAAGATCAATTTGAATCAGTGCATGACAATGACTTTGGAGAATTTGAATACGAAACATTTGAATAAAATTCAACACTATAACATGTTTGTTATAGTGTCTTTTTTATTGATAAATAAGTTATGTGTCTATTTTAGCTAGATATTTTTTACGACTAAATTGTATTTGTTTTATCTTCTTTAATATTTCTTCATCTTTGATCTGTAAGAAAAAATTATTTAGGTTTATTTCTTGTGTATCCTTTATATCCGAATAACTATTTTCTCTTACAATCTTTAACATAGCCTTTACATTTATATCATTATGCAAATAATAAAGAATACTTCATAAATCCCATGTAACAACTTCTTCATCAGATAAATTTATTTTTACTTCTTTGAATGCTTCTTTATAGAAATTCAATTGCTTATAATCATATGTAATATGCTCAAAATTGCCTTCTATTAAATTTTTTAGTATTACATCTAAATAAATAGAAACTAACTTTGCATTAGTTGTTATAAATCAAGTTTTATCAATCTGTTGCATTATATTAAGATAATAATTAAAATCTTTATTATTAATATTTTTTATCATATTAAAGATGCTATCCATTAAATAAAATTCACATGATATTCTATAAACATTTTTCTTCTGAATATAGTTTTTAAATAATATCTCTTTATTTATAGTTATTTTAATTTCATTTTGATTTAGTTGATAAATTATTTTTGGTTTTAATACATCATTTATGTTAATATCATTGACTTTTGAATCTGTTTTATAAAAAATTAAATTATTTTTATTTATTTGTATATTTAATATTTGTAATCCCGAAACTTCTTCAGAAACCAAACCATATTTATTTAGTATTCTTGCAACTTTTAAAATTATTTTTTGTTTTTCATCAATTAATAAATTTTTAAAAGTCCCAAATTTTAATCTAAGAATCATATAAACTTGTAATGCATAAGAAGCATACAGCCTTAGATTATGTCTATACATATAAATAAATAAAAATTTAGATAAAAATCTTGCTAATAAATATAGAAAAATTATTGAAATTCCTAACATAACTCAACCGACACCATAAAAAATATCTAAATATATAAATAATCCAACATTAACTAATGATGCTATATATAAAAGCGATAAGATTATCAAAATTATATAATAAAACATATAAGAGTGTACATCATACCTTATCTTAAATTTATAAAGTATTGTATTTTTATTAGAGGATGCTATGAATTTATTCATTTAGTTTCTGCTTCACTTCAATATCTATTTGCTAACACAGATAATCTATATGCTTCATTATGATATATTCAATAAGAAATTGAAATTTTATAAATTCAGTGAACCTCAGATGATTTATTATACAATTTCATTAATACATCGGAAATTAAATTCATTGATACTCTTTTTTGAAACATTTGATCAATGACTTCTGCATATGCTTTTACACTTTCGCTAGGTATTTTTATTTGTGAAATTTCTTTTATCACCTGTGACAATGCATAAGCGAATTTTACTGGTGCAGCTAATTGCGATGGCAAACTATCGGAAGCTTCTATAAATGCATCAAATGAATCGGAAGCTCTATTTAAATTTTCTGAAATAAATGCAGCAACCTTGCTTATAATATTTTGCATAAAATTTCTATATGAAATAACATTATAAACATATGAACGAAATGATGAATATAGACTCTTTCATTGATATTCGCTTATATAACTATTAATAATAAATTTATTTTTATATTCATTCGAAATATTATAAGTTCTATTATAAAACCCTTGTAAATTTACTCAATCAATTGATCTTTCATTATTTGTATATCTTTTAGATTCTATAATTTCACGTACAGTTTTTAACGGGTTTGTCTGTTTTTGTTTAGCTATCTTAAAAAGACCTTCTAAGATGTCTTCTACATCTGAATCATTATATTGCTTTGCAAAATCTTTTTCTTTATTTTTTAATATTGCTTCAGTAATTCGTAATTTAATATTTTCTTCATCAGATGTTAGCATCTTTGCATTATTAATTTTTTCTTGTAATAGATAAACAATCATTTTCTCTCCTTTTTATATATATTTATTATATAAAAAATCTTTTAATATTTTGAAAATAAATTTAAAAACAAATATTAAATCATTTTAATTATGAAAATAATATGAGAAACAAAAAAATGATTAATAAACAAAAATAAAAATTGTATTAAAATATATTCATGGATTTATCATTATTATTTCAATTACAAAAGAAACTGGATCAAAAAATAGAGCAAAAGCAGCAACTTAACCATCCTGAACTCACTAAATCAGATGTTTTAACCCAAAAAACCTTAGCTTTAATGATTGAAGCAGGTGAATTTGTAAACGAAGTACAAAGTTTCAAATATTGGAAAATTAACAAAAATGTTAATTTAAGAAATGTTACTGAAGAATTTGCGGACTTATTACACTTTTTAATCAACCTTGCTTATGCTTATGATGTAAATCCATTTATAAAACCGAGACAAATTTCAGATGATATCAATCAACAGTTTCAACAACTTTTTATAGGCATTGGTAAAATTATGCAAATGGCCAATAATGCTGATATTCAGAGTTTGAAGACTCAAATCACAAAGGTTTTTGAAATTGCATTAGGGAGTTTTGTAATGCTTGGTTTTACATATGGACAAATGATTCAGGCATATTTTTATAAAAATCAGAAGAATTTTAAACGCTTATATAGCAATTATTAATTTAAATAATAATGATTATTACCAATATTTTTGGTAAAATATAAAATAATTAGGAGATATAATGAAAAAGATTTTAGTTATTAATGCAGGTAGTAGTTCAATTAAACTAAGCCTTTTTGATAAGGATACTTTAAAGTTAATCGCGAGTGGGCTTGCTGAACGAATCACCTTACCTAAAGGTAATATAACCATCAAATTTAATGGACAAAAACACGAAATAGATGTTGTGATGCCAAATCATGAAGTTGCAGTTGAAGAAGTATATAAATTAATGCAACAAATCAAATTAATTGAAGATAAAGCAGAAATTGAATTTATCGGATTTAGAGTAGTACATGGTGGAGATTATTTTGCTTCTACAACCAAAATTACACAAAAAGAAATTGATTTAATTTCAGAATGTGCAATTTATGCACCATTACATAATCCAGGTGCTGTGCAAGCGATGCAAGGTTTTAAGAAAGTTTTTCCAGATGCTAAATTAAGTGCAGATTTTGATACAGCATTTCACCAAAGTATTGAAAAAGTTAATTATACATATGCTATACCACATGATTTAGCAAGCAAATTTAATATCAAAAAATATGGTATGCATGGTATTTCACATCAATTTATTACTGAAAAACTTGCTGAAATTCTAGGACAAAAAACTGTTTCTTTTGTTAATTTACACCTTGGAAATGGAGCGAGTTTAGCTGCAGTTAAAGATTCGAAATCAATTGATACTTCAATGGGACTTACTCCATTAGCAGGAATTATGATGGGAACTCGTAGTGGTGATATCGATCCATCTATTCACCAATTTGTCCTTAAGCAAACTCAAATGGATATTAATGCATTCACTGATTTATTGAACAAAAAAAGTGGTTTATTAGGTGTATCAGGTGTTTCATCTGATATGCGCGATGTTCGTAATGCAGCAGATTCAAATCCACAAGCAAGATTTGCTCTTGATTTATATGCTCAAAAAATTGCGGATTACACTGCTATTTATGCAAATAAGATTGGTTATCACCTTGATGCACTAGTATTTACAGCAGGAGTTGGTGAAAACTCAGCAGCAACTCGACAAGATATAGTTGATAGACTTTTCTTTAAGAAGATTAAGTTAGATAAAACATTAAATGAAGGTTCAATCGGTGATTATCAATTAATTTCTACACCTGATTCAGAAGTTAAAGTTTATGTAATTAGAACAAACGAAGAATTGGTGATTGCACGTAATGCCAAAGCAATCTATAAAAATTAATTCAGCATTGTATGCTGGATCTTTTAACCCTATACACAAGGGACATTTGGATATAATTCGTAAAGCAGCAGATTTATTTGACCATATTTATGTTGTAGTAAGTCAAAACCCAGATAAACCTAGTAACGATTTTAAAACTAATACTGCTATTTTGAAAGAAAAAACTAAATTTCTTGATAATGTCAAGGTTTTAGAAAATCAAAATATGCTTACTGCTGAATTTGCAAAAAAACTTAATGTTAAATACTTGGTTCGCTCAGCACGTAATCAAACTGATTATGCATACGAAATTGATTTAGCTTCTGGAAACAAACTACTTAATTCTCAATTAGAAACCATATTAATTATCCCTGATGAAGACTACCTACAATACTCATCTGCATTAGAAAGAGCAAAAAATGTTTAAATTTATCAAATCGGCTACTAATAAAAGCAACTGATATGAGCATTCAAATTATGAAATCGCATTCTGAGGACGGTCTAATGTTGGTAAAAGTAGTTTAATTAATGCACTAGTTAATAATAAAAAATTAGCAAGGGTCTCTAAAACACCTGGACGAACACAATTACTTAACTTCTTTGAAAATAATAAAGGTGCAGTATTTGTTGATTTACCTGGTTATGGTTATGCAAAAGTTTCAAAAACTCAACAAATGCAAATGATGCAAATGATTGAAGATTATTTAATTAATCGTAAAAATTTAAGATGTGTATATTTATTAATCGACAGTCGTCACTCTATGACACAAAATGATAAAAATGTGGTAGAATTTTTATATTCAATTAACTTACCTTTTATACCTGTATATACCAAAGCAGATAAGCTGAATCAAAAGGGAAAAAGTAAGTTATTAAAGAACATCAAAAGTGAAATGCAGCAATATAATTTTAATAAATATTACATTGTTTCTTCAGAAAATAATTATGGGATTGATAATTTATTATTAAGTATTAATGAAACATTGGAGGTTTAATGAAAAAAGTTAAGATTCTACTTCTTTCTTGTTTAGGTGTTGCTTCAACCACTGCTTTTGTAGCAGGTATTACAGTTGCAAGTTTAAATAAAAATAAGGATACATCATCATCTGATGTTATTAAAGATGCAACAATTAGCAATAATGTTAAATATAAAAATTATGCAAGTTGAGATTTTGGATTTAAACCAGGTAAAGAATTACAAAAGAAAATGTCATCTGAATTAGCAAGCAAATATGCTACAAATCCTTTGTATCGTACAGGAACAACTGTGATAGATAACAATTACTGATCAGATCAATTACTACCTAAAACAACTTTAGATCAAAAACAACTTAATACATTAGATTTTTATGCATTAAACCATTCAAATGTTCCATTAAATGTTTTTTTAGACATCAAAAATACTAGTGATGGCAAAAGAGAATCAAACAGTGAAAGTGAAGGTTATAACTTAAATTTTTATTCCTTTGCAAATGACAAGGATGGAATTTTATATTTACAAATTACCTTTATCCCAAATGCTAAAAATAAAGATCCAAAAACATATAGAACACTTTATCAAATTAAAGGTTTTAAACAAATACAACTTACTGATATTGATCAACTGATGTATTTAACTCCATCCCTTAACAAAGATTCTGATATCTATAAAAACGCTAAAACTTCAGAAGATATAAAGCAAAAATACGAAGCAGACAAAGATGATTTAACCAAGAAAACTAATTTCATTAATTCGCTGCTTAATATAAATAAAAATAAACTTGAAATTGATTATCAAAAGACAACTCTAGATTTTGACAAGGATAAGTTAAATATTAAATTTATAACACATCCTATTATCAATTGAGCAAAAGTTAATAAATTAGATGATTCACAAGTTTATGATCAAATTTCTAAAGAAATTGATGTTCAAATTTCCCTTGAAAAATAAACCTTTATGAGGTTTATTTTTCATTATAAAAACTTTTTCATTTTTCATATCAAGACATTATATTGATGCTTATGTAATCATGAAAATCTTAAAAAAATCTACTTTTTACATAGATTTTAGATTAAATTTTATAAAATATTAATACACACATTTGAAAATTTAAAAAAGGAGTATATGAAATTCAAAAAATGATTCACTACTATGTTACTTTCAACTGTAACATTAACCACTGTTTCTTGTGGACAATTTAAAGAAAGTTTAAAAACTAACACCCCAAATGATCCTGAGGACCCGAATACAACAGATAATACAACCCCTGAACAACCTAACAAAGATTTACAAATGCAAAATTTTATCAACATAAATCTTAATAACATTAAAAGCAATTCATATAATAAATTAATGTCAAATGTTAGGAATTGACTAATCAATCAAGATCTTAGTGATGAAGAAGTTGTGTCAAAATCTAAATTACTAAATAACCTTGTCTTACAATTAAATGAATTCGATTCTAATAAACAAAATTACGAAGAATGAGCATCGCTATTGACAGAAACCAAATCATTTTTAAATAATGGTTTTAGTGATATTGATTTATTTTTGAATCAGTTAAAACAAAAAATTAATAACATCCAAAATATAGTTTTAGATGATAAAGGTCCTGAATATAGAAGTAATATTAAGGATATTTTTGAAAATAATTCATCTATGTTGAATCAAGTTAATCCAATTTTCGATAAACTTAAATTATTTTTGTTAAACAAAAATAATTATGTACCACATTTAAATTCAATAAACCATAATTTTTATGATAATCTACGATATATAACTCAATTATACAATCAAATAATTACACAAACATATGAAAACACTGCAAATGCTATATATTCTTTTGATAACGAACTTGAAAGTGAAATAACATCTCTAAATAATTATTTAAATCAAGGTGAATTTGATAACTTTTTTGATTTAAAAACAACTGATAATTTATTAGAAAAAATCAAAAGTATCCACAAATTACAAACAGGAAAAGTGGAGTTTTTCAGTTTACAAGAAAATTCATATAAATCCTACCTTCATAAGGTTAATGCATTGAATGATTCAGATGAAGTAATTAATTCTAGTGTTTTTGAATTCTTTTATAACAATAGATATACATTCTACATAAAATTTAGAAATGATCAAAATAATGAATTTTTAACTGAAGCAAAAACCCTTAATGATAAAATTAATTTTATAAAAACCATGCAAGATCAATATTTTAAAAATTCACAAAACACTTTGTTACAAAAAATCAACGATGACATCGATTTGTTCATAACGTCTATACCTAGATACAATGAATTTGAAAAATTAGACAATGATTTAGATGCTCAAACTGATAAATTAAAAAAATATATAACAGATAAAGATTTGATTCCAAGTGAATTAAAAGACAGAATAAAAGAATTAAAAGAAAAAATTACAAATGATAAGTATATTGATGATTTTCAAAGAGATGAATTATTAAATGAGTTATCACAAGTGATAACACTGAATCAATTCACAAAAGTACGGAATAAAATAAAACAAAGTGATAAAAACATTGAAGATGATAAAAAGGCATTACTAACACAAATATCAAAAATTCAAGCACCACAGAGTTTTTATAACTATAATGCTACTAAAATATATTTTTTATCAGATGCAACTTCTTATGATAATTATAAAAATAATTTATGAAATTTTATAACATCATTTAATAGTGCAAAAGATGCATATCAAGCATATAAGAATAAACGAGATAAAAAACAAATAGATACCAATGCTTTATGGGATTTTTTACACTCAGATATTACTTTAAATGCTAATAAAATTTATAATTTTATAACAGATAAATTTCAGGATTTTGACTATACAAATATACAAGAATCTATTAATACCCTCAATAAATTTAAACAACTAATTGATCAAACTTTAAGGACAGCAGGTGTTTTTAATCAAAATGACTTTGATTCTAAATTAAATACACAAGCACAAGGAAACGATCATATAGAACTTTCTGATGATGCAAAAAGATATGAATTAAATAATTACCTATATTCAGCATCCATAAATAAAAATAATGCAAAATTTTATTTGAATAACTTTAACACAGAGTTTTTAGATTATCAACCAGTAAGTTTTGAACTTAAAAACAATGACAAGAATACTTTGATTATTCATTTAAAAGCATTCTTAAAAAATGATCCAAGTTTCTTTACAACCATTGATAAAGAAATAACATTTAGCAAAGATGTGAACCCGATTATTAATGAAATTACTTTAAATAATTTAGATCAATTCTACCAAGTTGATTATTTCAATCTTAAAAAACTTACACTTCAACAATGACAAAACTTATCATTGCAAGATAAAAAAAAGTATTTTAAACCGAAAACAAGTGGTGTTGGCAAATTCTTTAAATTTGATATTAGTCAATTTATAAAATACGAAAATTCTAAGTTATATTTTAAATTTGATGTACTTTTTGATAGACAAATTATCAAAACTTCAGAATTATCAACTGATTCTACAATTCTTTTTTCTCAAAATCCAAGTAATTCTGATGCAATAAATTTACAGGCCATGCTGGATTTATTAAACAAAAAAGATGGAAATGTAACTTTTTATAACTTACTTAAAATAAAAGACGGAAGAAATTGAGGACACTCTCAGTATTTAGCATCAGAAGCTAAAAAAGCATTTGACGAATCATATGATTTACCAAAATTCGGTAGATACCAAATGATAGTAAAAAGTTCAAAGGTTAAAAATCTACGAAAAGGTGAAGCATTATTACAATTTTCTTATAGTATCGATGGTGTCGAAGCAAATGTATCAAACGAACAACTAAAAAATTGAGAAAGGGAATTTCCTTATTTCAAATTACTTGATTTTGAAGATATTCTACCCAAATCAGGTAATAATATGACAGATTCAGATTTTACAGGATACACTTCAATTGATGCTAACCATCAAGCAATAATTGATAAGTTAAATGAAACTAATTTTAGCATTCGCAAAAATGATGGAAAACATACCAATGGTCCGAAATTTAATCTTTTTGATGCTAAGGATTTTATTGCTGCAAATGTTTTCAAAAAGTCTAATTATTTCATCAATATTTCAAATGGGGTAGATAACAAAGCAACTAACTTAGATGATCAACTTTATGTTCCTTATCAAACTAATATAAATCCAACTGATAATCCTGTCAATCCACTTGATAATGAGCAACGAAAAACATTAATATTAAACTACTTTATCTACTTTTACGATTTCAAATTAGAAGGAAAACGTGGTTTGAAATTTAAGCTCGGATTCATCAATAAATTTGATTCAAATAAAAGATATTCTAATTTTAAAGAATATCATCTTATTAATCTTGTTAACGATTATAAACAAGTTCATTATCCAAATATTATTTTAAACAACATCCAACATAGCAACTTACAAATAAACCAGAAAGAAATAGCTAAAAATTCAGCAAAATACTTTGCTAATCATCTTGATCAACTAAATGAATATATAAAAGTTACATCAAACAGAGATGATCATAACTTTTTATATAATAATTATCTTTTCCCAGAAAATCAATATAAAATTGTTGCTATCGGAGGATATAAAAATGATACTGCATATATAAAACTAGGTTATACCAATATCGATAATCAACTAGTTACAGCAAATGTATGATATAAAATAACAGGATTTAAAAATACATCGGATGTTGAATCGCTTGATAAATTAACTTTTGGTTCTGATAAATTACAAGAAATTTATCATCAACCAAACCAAATAGAAAGAACAAGAGTAATTGAGCCATATTGACAGGATGCGATTTGAAACTATGATGCTAACTCCAAAATTGCAGGCTGAATCTTAAAACGTAAATATCTAGAAAAAACCTTATTGAACCCTCAGAATAAAAATAATCAAGTTTTAACTCATATATATGGTGGTATTTTGGCCAAAAATACTTCTATAAGTGGTTTTGATATAAATTTTGATTTAAATAAATTAATCGATGCAAAACGATTAAATTTTAGATATGATTTTAATCATTCTGAATATACAGTAAAAATTAATGTTCAAGTGCATTGAGATGCAAAACAAG
Organism: Mycoplasma sp. AC1221; assembly: GCF_054353815.1. Lineage (NCBI taxonomy): Bacteria > Bacillati > Mycoplasmatota > Mollicutes > Mycoplasmatales > Mycoplasmataceae > Mycoplasma > Mycoplasma sp. AC1221. The sequence continues at coordinate 18,284 of NZ_JBTHHH010000019.1, forward strand.
GTGTTATTTATCAAATTTGAACTGATAATAATACAGATATTGTAGTCGATCAAAACAGAGATATAAAATTTGATGAGAACAGTAATTTTAATCCGAAACAACCATTTATTATAAATAACTATGGAGCAAGAGTTAAAATCAAATATACATCTGATTCAGCATCGGAAGACTTTGGACAAATAACAAATGAATTTGATTATACTAATACCGAGCTTTCTTCATACTCTACCCCATTAGTTATATATACTAAACCGCAATATCTATTTGATACAGATACATACAATCCCAACATCAATGTAGTATATAAGCTTCATGATGGATACAAAATGAATTTTGATTACATTAGAACCAAAAAATATATTAATGATCCTCTTATTAATAATACAATTTTTAGATCATTTTTATATACAGCAAACGGTGCTAAACATATCGGAAGTGCATCAATGTTAGCAAAAGTTAACGATGATCCTAATGATGGTAGATTTTACTTTGCCACCAACTGACATGTTGAAAGAGTAAATAATTTTGCTGAATTCAGTGGTGAAAACTTACCAAGACGAATTAACTCACCATATTTGATTATTCCAATATGACAACCTGTTCCAGGTTGACAAAACGGATACCGTTCTGGACAATTTGATAACTACTCAAATGTTACTGTTGGGTATCGATACTCAAGAAATACTCCAAATTACTCAGTAGGTAGTCAACCAATAGATTTTATTTGATCAGGTGTAAATCAGATCCAAAATGATGGAAAACAAAAACCTGGTGATTTCTTCGATGAATCAATTATGATTTTGGATATCAATCCTATTATTCAGCAAGCTCGCAGATTAGGACAAATTGATAAAGTGATTTTCTTTGAAAAATGATTCAAAATACCGAGTGCAAAATTTGATTTTAAATGACAATATACCACTGCTCCATATGATATGCAATTTGATACAGCGATGATGGGATGACCTGGACAAAAGGAATTTGGTTATTTAATGCATCGCATCACACGTTCAACAGATACTAACCAATTCGATGTAGCAATGCAAACTAATTTCTTGCCTTTACTTTCCGAATCAGGACACTCCGGTGCTGGAAACTACTTAGCAGGTGATATTATGATGGGATTGTTAAATGCTGGAGGTGGTTTTGATTTTACACGTCATCAATATTTGGATGCATATAATCTTAATTATATGGGTATTAACTGAAATAGGCAAAATCCACTTGCTCTACCTAACACACATTCATTTGCTTCACAGATATTTAGATTAAATGCTATTAATCCTGATAAGTATGCAATACCTTGATTTTTAAAGGAAATAAAATAATTGATATAATAAATTGTTATAACCTAGAAGAATACCAAAAAAATAACTAAATAAGTAAAAACAGTTGATTAAAAAATATATAATAAAGTTATGAATGAATAAAGTAGGACGCCGGGGTGGTACCACCCCGGCGATTTTTTTGATAAAAAAGGAG
>NZ_JBTHHH010000020.1:0-19652 GCF_054353815.1 Mycoplasma sp. AC1221
ACTCAAACCACTATAAAATTTTCCTAACTCTCCCAAAAGATCCTGTTCTCAAGCGCGAGTAAATTCAGAGAAACGAATATTAGGAAATTTTGAGTTTTGATTAGGAAACATTTTAGATAAAAAAGTTTGCTTTACACAATAAAAAAAATCGAGTTTTTGCTGAATTAGTTTTATAAATGAATCTAACGAAAAAACTAATTTTGATATCTTTTTTTGTTCATTTAAAGAAGGCAAGAAAATATTAAGATTCTTATAATCATTAAAATATAAATGTGGGATACTTGTTCCAACAACAAATTCGTCAAATTTAATATTATTTAAAACCAGATAAAGAAAATTGTTATTAATTAATGATTTTTCTTTTATGAAAATTCCTTCTAATGTTGATGTAAATCAAGAATTTTTAGGTAATATTTGTAATTTACCAACTGAACCGTCTTTTGATATGATTACAATGTCTTCATTAAAAGTTTCTCTCAAAAAACTTTTTCCTATTTTTCCATCAATACCATAAATATCTACATTTCCATCAGTTTTTATTTCTGAAACTTTCAAATCACTTTTTTGTTTATCAACAAGATTCCCTAAAACTTCATAATACCACTCTTCATCAAATTCTTTAAACCTAATCTTCGGTATTTTTTTAATCATTTCTACCACCTTTATTTTTATATTATAAATTATTTTTCTAAAAGTAATTGAAACTACAAATTATTCATCAAAATGTGAATAAAGTTGTGAATAAAGGTTTAAAAAAACAAGCCTTAGCTTGTCAAAGTTTATTTAGATTCTTTTGTCTTATTAACGAATTGATCTAAACGTGAGTGTTTTCTAGCACCTTTATTTTTATGGAAAACACCTTTGGTAACTGCTCTAGCAATTACCTGGTGAGCTTGTGCAACTAATACTGCTGCCTTTTCATCTGCTGCTAAAACTGCTTCACGAGCTTTACGGATTGCGGTTTTAACTCTAGATTTCATTGCAGCATTTCTTTGACGAGCTTTTTCCATCTTGACAATGCTTTTGATCTTAGATTTAATGTTAGCCAAACAAACCTCCCTTTTTCTATAATTTTGAAAAATCCTATAAATTATATCTATCTTTTATAAAAAACATAATTATAAAATATAAATTTTATAAGTATTCATTTTGCTTTATGAAAGCAAAATAATTTATTTAATACACATAATTGATATATAATATCATTTGCATTAGCTGATAGCTGCTTTAAAAAGTAGAGGAAAGTCCGTGCTAGTACTAACTGCGATGTTAGTAGTGATCATGTTAAACCTAATAAGTTTAAGCTTAGACGACTAGTGCCACAGAGACGAGAATTGTGAAACGCGGTAAACTCCATGAACTAGAAACCCAAATTTGGTAGGGGAATTGTAAGTTAATAAATGAATTAGCAAGCAAAACATATTTTATGTTAGATAAATTATCAGCACCTTTTTTAAGGAACAGAACACGGCTTATGATGCTAAAAGAAGTTTGGATATCCGAGCTTTTTTTATTTTTTTCTTTTGAATTTTCAGAATTTAATAAAATAATTTTATAAAAAATAACTCAAGGAAGTGATGGAAAGAAATAGAAACATTTTTAGTAGTAAATACACCAAAAGATGATTGCTCGGTTCAGGAGCGATTGCAGTAGGAATTGCAGTTGCAGCAGTAGTTGCTGCAAAGGTAGAATCACCATTTAAACCAGCATTTTTTAACTATAAATCATATATCGATGATGTTAATCGAGACCTTATTAATAAAGACTTTGATTATAAGGAATTTAATGAAATTCAAGACTTTACTATTGCATTAAATAACCATAAAGCCGTTGCAGGAATCGGAAGCGACTTTCAAGCAATTGGTTTAATTAAAAAAGGATTAATTAAACCAATAGATTTTAACCAATTACTTGAAATAAGTGACCCAAATCAGATGATAAAAACCGAAAACCAATTAAAAAAGAAATTACAGGAAATTTATACACCGATAGTTTTTAATCACCTTGCTAGTTATGATGAAGAATTAAAGGATATTGATAGACCACAAAAGCATTTATGACAATATTTTGTTCCTTATTATATCCAAGATGCAGTTTTTGCTTATGCAAAGCATAAACAAAGTGGTAAACCAACAAATCAAACTTTTGGAAAATTACTAACTGATGAAGATTTTCAAAAAAATCGTGATGAATTACTTCAGCAAGCAAAAGATCCCAAAAACACATCTAAATTTGTTGACCCACAAAAAGAAGATACACATTTATATTCCGAATATTTGAAACCTAATTCATTATTTAACTTAATAAATACAGCTTTTAAAAACGGGTATCAAGATATGGTGTTAACCGATGCAGTGCGTGCTGAACTTTTGTATGGTTCTTCTTATTATTTTCCTAAAAAAGCAACAAAACTTACACCACATAGTGGTAAGGTAGATTTAGATAATTATGAAAGAATAGTTAATAGTTTTGTAGAGATGGTTAATAAATCTACTGGACAAAATATTACTGATACATCAAATACATTGTCATTTAACGGAGATGGACAAGCCATTGTGCAAGCGTTATTAAATACAAGAAACGGTAATGTAAATTCTGCAATTATGTATAACGGAGATGCTTTGGATACTTATTATGCAGCTGATAATGGATTTACCTTTAATAAATATAAAGATGGTAAATTAGTTGAGAAAAATGTAACTGTTGATGATGGAACAGTAGAAGCAATAAAATTTCGTGAAAACATCTTATTAGTAGATGGTTTAGTTGTTTCAGAAACTATTTCCAAACCAACTGAAAAGACTTTGTATCATAATCTTTCACATGCTTTTTATGCACATTTAAATAACATTAATACTAACAAAAATATTATTGATATGTATGATGAATATCTCACTTCTGAAATGCGCGATGTGTTTTTAGCGGCAGCAGAAGAACTTGAAAAAAATAATAAAGAATATAAATTTAGTTCAGATCCAACAACAATTTTTAACAATTTCAAAAATGAATTAATTGAAGTTTATAAGAAAACATTGGAACATGATCAACTTGATGATGCAGACTTGCAAAATTTTCGTGATTTAGCTGCTAAAAAATTCAATGATCCATTATTCAAAGAGTTTTTTGAGCAATTTTATTTCAATATAAAGCAAAAAGATGATGAAAATTATAAAAAATCACAAGTTAAAGAAGAAACAGAAGATGTTCTGAATACAATGGGTTATTGGTTTTCTCATATGATTATCGATGAAGATGCAGCACCTAAGTTTTTTGAGGTTTTATCAGAAAAGTATCCAAATGTAACTAATTTTAATTTAATTAACTATACTCCATCTACTCAACTTGATTATAAGTTAATTCGTAGAAATTATTTTGTATCCGATGATAATACCTACGATGTTAAAGCAGTAAAAATCTATGAAGTAGATGAAAGTGATAAAAATATCATTCATGCTAGGTTATGAGGGATTGATGATAAAGTTAATTCACTACTTAATACTTATTATTACTCAAGGACAAAACGTTAATGAAAATTAAAACTTTATTAAGTATTATTTTAGCATCGTCATCGATACTTTATGTTTCTTGTCAGAGTAATGTGACCCATAAACCTGAAAACACACAAAAAGAGCATGATCCAAATAAAGGAATAATTTTGCAGCAACCATCGAACCCAATAGAAATTATAGGTAAAGATAAACCTCCAAGTACACCTAAACCTACTAAACCACCTGCAAAAAAAGAAGCACCAAAACCAGACGAGACCCAACCACAAACACCACAGCAACCAAAGCAAAGTCCAAAACAAAAACCTGGTGAAACTAAAAAATCCATCAATCCTGATAACAATGAGCAACTAGGAAAATCAGAAATAACAGAGCCTGATAAAGACAAGGATTCACAAAAGCCAGATAATGAACAAAAACCAATCGAATCTGAGAAAAAAGAAAGTCAAAAACCAAATACAGAATATCAATTTTCTCCAACAGTAAAAATTGATTCTAGTTCTAATTTAACATATCCAGGTGATATAAACAACCCAAAACAAATTTTTGATAAATCTACTTTTCCTAACTTGGTTGTATTAGAAAATAGTGAACATAATATTAATATAGTATCAAATTACTTTAGAACAGAGATGCAAAAAGTTCTTACATATATAACTTCACAAGGTCAAGTCTATAGTGATTTTCCTAAGTGATTTTATCCAAATATGGATGAAAATCCTAGAAAATCAGTTTTTTCTTATGTTCCTGATTTAAAAGTGCATTTGAAGAATAATGATAGTATTAATGTTTTAAAACATCAAATTATGCTTTCGCATATAAAAAATAATGAACTTGAAATCCAAAACAATAATCTTGTTTTTGAAAAACAAATTAAAAACTTTTTGAATAAACCTTTTTCAAAAAGAAAAATTAGATTTACATTTATCAAGATACTAAATCAGATGTACACACAGACTCAGAGTCAACCAATTGTTATTGATATAGATTTAGAAGAACTTCTTAAAGATAAGTTGATTCAGGGTAATATAAATGGTTATTCATATGCTACAAGCCTTGATAATGATAAGATAAAAGTTGTTTTGCAATCTCAAAACACAAAATCATTTAGTTTTGATGATGTAAATAAAGATATGTTTGATAAATTTTCCACAATAACTGAAATTACTTATTTAGCAAACCAAAATGATGACATGAATTTTTCATTATCTGAAGATTATCATACAGATGATTTATATGCAAAATTAGCATCAAATGGTTTAGCATATAATCCAAAAGATATGGTATATAGTGGTAAACGGATAATTAATAAGCAAAATGCAATGTTTGATAAGATTAAAGCAAGAGTATTTGTATTAGGTGGTGGAACTTCTACTATGATTGCTAAGGTTAAACCTACTGATATAAATGATCAAAGGTATTACTTTATCACTAACAGACATGTTAGTGACATCCTTAATAATAATTGGGGTAATCCTCGAATACCACAAAAATTATTAATCCCTGATTTTAATGATAATAAAGTAAATAGTTGAGCAAATGATATATCAATCGATGTTGAAAGAAATGATTTTGTTTTGAACTTTTGACAAGCAACTAATCAATATAATAAACAAGGTAAGTTGGTTTCTGATCCTTATGGACAAGGTAATTTAAATGAAGCAGACATTTCAATAAATATTATTGATATTGCACAGCTGATAAAAAGAGCTAAAAATTCAAATGATTTAAAAGTATTAAATTATTTGAAGAACTGAAAAAAATTACCTAACTTAAAACTAAGTAAGCAAGCAAAATATCTAAGTGCAGATAATTATGTAAAATTTTATCTTAGTTCTTTTCCTCAAGATTCACATGCAGGAAATAGTGGGCTAAGATACCGTGAACACATTATTAATCGAATTGATGATATTGTAATTAACCAACAGGTACCTGAGTTTGCTAAATATGGAAATTTTAGAAGTTTTATTTTAAATGATTTACCTAATAACAAGTATGATTTAACAACAGGTGCGTCGGGTAGTTTAGTTTTCGATGAAGATATGAATATGGTAGCATTGTTTATGCAAAATCTTGGTGATAATGGATACGGATTTGGATTATTGAATTCATATGATTATGATTACTTAGGATATGAAAGTGAAAATAATCCAAATTCATTCAAATATAAATTACAAAAAGAAATTCAAAGTCATCCTGATAAATTTGAAATGATAGACTTTGAATAACTTTTATCTCTTGTGTATAGAGTAATAATATTTATAAAAAGGTTTTTGAAAAAAAACTTTTTTAATATAATTAAAAAGCAATTTATTAATTGTCACAAGTGGGAGATTATTAAATCGCAGACCACAATTATCGAAAGGATTTTAAAATGGCAAAAAAAGAAATACACCGTGTTGCTAAACTTCAATTTTTAGCCGGTAAAGCTAAACCAGGTCCAGCCTTAGCTGGAGTTGGTGTTAATATGCCTGAATTTACCAGAGCATTTAACGATGCAACCAGAGACAGAGGCGATGAACCAGTTCCTGTAAAAATTACAGTATATAAAGATAAAAGTTTTGAATTTAAACTTTATACAGCACCTGCTTCATATAAAATTATGCAAGCAGCAAAATTAAAATCAGGCTCAAAAAACTCTAAAACAACTATTGTTGGAACAATTACAAAAGAACAACTTAAAGAAATTGCAGAATACAAACTTCCTGACTTAAATACCGATGATATCCATGCTGCAATGGCAACAGTTGCTGGAACAGCAAAACAAATGGGTGTTTTGGTTGAAGGTTATGATGATATCTTTAAAGCAAAGGCTGAAGCAAAAGCTGCTGCAAAGGCTGCATCTGCTGCTGCCGCAAAAGAGGCCGCTCTTGTTGAGGCACAAACTAAATTAAACGAAACTAAAGGTCAAGCTATAGAAGTGCATACACACTCAGATGATAAAGCAGAAGAAGGAGCAGAATAATGGCAAAAAGAATTTCAAAAAACCTAAAAAATGCTCGCGAATCATTTGATAGAACTATTGCTTATGATTTGTCAGAAGCGATTGAATTAGCTAAAAAAACTTCATATGCTAAATTTGATGCTTCAATTGACTTAGCATTTAATTTAAACTTAGATGTTCGTAAAGCTGACCAACAACTCAGAGGTGCAGTATTATTACCTAATGGAACAGGGAAAACTGTTAAAGTTCTTGTTGCTACAAATAATGTAGAAAAACAAAAATTATCTAAAGATGCTGGAGCAGATATTGTTTTAGATGGTTCTGCTCTTGAACAAAAGATTAAAGAAAGTAATTTTGACTTTGATGTTATGGTTGCTGACCCTACAATGATGCCTTTATTAGGTAAATATGGAAAAGTTTTAGGACCAAAAGGTTTAATGCCTAATCCTAAAACCGGAACTGTTACTCCTGCACCTGAAAAAGCTGTTGAAGAACTTAAAAAAGGAAAAGCTAATTACCGTACTGATAAAGCTGGAATCGTGCATTCATTAATCGGTAAATCAAGTATGTCAACACAAGCATTAGTTGAAAATGCAAAAACCTTGATTAACTTAATTAAAAAACTTAAACCTGCTGCTGTTAAAGGAACATATATGTTAAATCTTACCGTTTCAGCATCAATGGGTCCAAGTGTCAAAATTAAGATAGAAAAATAAAATAAGCACCATTGTGGTGCTTTTATTTATGCAATACAAATAATTGTCCATAGTCTTTAAAACCAAGTTTATAATACATCTTAGCAGCAGCAGGATTGCTGAAGAATAAAACAGGTGTTAGGTTCTGATAAATAAGTTTTCTAATTAAATTAATTACACAATCATAAGCTAGTCCTTGACGACGATATTGGTTTAATGTATATACTCCACCAATCATAGCAACTTGTTTGTTTTTAGCACTTATAGAAGCATGTGAGATAACCATTTGTTCATCTTTAATTATGAATGCTTGATAATATCCACTTTTTAATTCATTAGTTAAATATTCTACATCTAAAGTATGCCCACTAACATTACCTCATTCCTTAATTTGCTTTTTAGAATTGATAACTTCTATGATGTCAGTTTCAGTTACTGGGTTAGATTTAGCTAAAAAGTCTTTTGTCTGCATGTTAAAAATATTTACATCTAACTTAGCAATCTGTTCTTTTTCTACTATATAATCCAGCGAATCAATAAGTTTATGTTTATTTAAAAAGTTATAAAAATTTGTATCAATAATTAGGTTTTGAATGTCTTCATTATTTAATATTTTCAAAAATTCATTTATATTTATAGCATCAGTATCAAATAACACAACTAAATTAGAATAAAACATTAAAAAAATTGCTTCTATTTTTTTGTTATATAAAACAAAAGTTTTAATATTTTGATTTTGTAAACCGTATTGTTCGATATCAGAGATTAAAAATAAATATTGAATCGGGTCTTTTTTATAAAGATATTCTAAAACTTCTTGTTTTTTATCATTATTTCAAATTTTAAATGTTTTCATATATTTCCTTTCGGAAGCTGCTCAAAAGGTATAAAAAAAGCAGCTTCCTATTTTCACCGTTGGGCTATCGTCGGCGTAAAGTGGCTTAACTACTGAGTTCGGAATGGTATCAGGTGATCCCACTTGCTATTGCTACTGATAATATAATACAGGATTTTTTTAAAAACCCAAACAATTTTTTTAAATTTTTATGAATTTTAATTGTGCGACTATTTTTTAAAAAGATGGTAAAGCAAGACAAAAAGATTAACACAATTAGTTGTTAATCTTTTTGTCTTGCTTTACAAATTTAAATTCAAAATTGCCACAGCAATTTGTTATGACGATTCAAAGTTAAAAACTGCTGGTTTTATACTTTCTTGCTTGTTTGTTTTTATGTTAAATTATTAAACATCTGAAGTTGCTAAAGTTGTGTATTTTCGCAAATATTCATAAAGATTTTTTACCTGTTGATTACTTGGATTTTTATTAACAGTGATAGTCATGGATTTATCAATATATTTTACATTCATAGTTATATGTGTTTTTTGCAAACTGTTTTTGTTATCATATTTAACACCTAATTGTTCTAAATTGATAAGCCAAAAATGTAAATTTGCTGTATTGTTACTTTTGTAATCTGGAACTAAATTATATTGTGAAATTACAGAATTTTCATTACCTGTTTCATACATTAACAAATTCTTAGTCTTAAAGAATTCATTAACATCTTGATTTCTTAGATAAATCTTTTGAAACTCTACTTTGTTCATTTGTTTTAGTTTTTCGGCTGTTAGAGTATTAATGTCAAAATCAACTTTATTTTTAAATGTTTGATAATATTTCTTAACATAATCTAAGTTAAATTTATCTAAAAATAATTTATTAAGTTCTTCTACTGATTTAATAAAAACATATTTATCTTTGAACAAAGGTTGAAATTCACCAGCACTTTCTTTGTTATTTTCTCACATATAATAAAAATAATTTTCTTCAATATTTTTAATAGAATTTTGCCTTTTATATTCTAACACAACCCCGGTAAAGTATTCTAAATCGTTATAAAAATATTCTTTGTTGTTTGAGTTATTTGCACAACTAACAACAATTAAAGGCGCTAATGCAGAAAAAAGAAAAACTCATTTTTTTATAAAATTCTTCATACTATTTTTCCTGCACTGTATATGTTAATGCTAAACTATCATTGATCGAATTATCAAATAGCACACCTGAATATTTTTTAACTTTTAATCTATAATATCCTGCTTCAGTAGTAATATACTCAAGTAACTCATCATTAGAGCTGCTTGATGTAATACTTTTAACTACATTTCAATTACCATTACTATCTTTTTTTTCTAAATATAAATCATAATCAGAAAACATCTTATTATCTTGTTTTTGTTTTAGTGTTTTTAAATTCAATCTTTCTTCACTAATATGATATTTATTTCATTCTGCTTTTTCCTTTGATAATCTTGTTCCTTCAACTGAATTAGCTATAACACCACCTAAAAACCCTAAAAACCATCATCAATTTACATTTGCATTGTAACTTGGTGAATTTTCAGGTGTCTCTAATAAACCAGCATTAAACAATCAAGAACTTGCTCCTTTAATTTTTTTACCTTTTGGAACATAAAAGGAACTAGTTCATAAAACAAAATCATTATCAGATTTTGAAATTTCTTTAGTTACTAAATTATCTGCAGCTTCTAACATATTTTCAAAATCTACAATACCAGAACCATATTTTTGAGTATATCCATTCGCTTTGTAGTTAAGATTATTTACTTTTGGAGTTCTGGATGAAGCACCTATAATCGCTTTTATTGATTGTAATCTGATTTTGTCCTTATTTAAGAAATCTCTTTCTCTTAATAATGTTGAAACTAAACCTGTAACAACAGGGGATGCAAAACTTGTACCAAGTGTATCTAAATAATTTCACTCACCTTTGCTATTTTTATGCCATCTTTTATATAAATACCCTGGAGCAACAACATTAGGTTTAGAAGTAGATACATAGCCGTTTTGTAATAAATAATTAGAATATTCTGCTATTGATTCAGTAGGTTTTTGTGTGAATTCGTTAAAATCAAGTGCCCCTACTATTATGTTATTAGGTGAAAGTGCATACCCATCTACCCATTCGTTTTCTTTTTCTTTTTGATCATTTCCATTTCCGGATGAAAAGATATTAACAACTCCATATTTTCTAGAAATATAATCTAAAAATAAATTATTTTCATCATATGTGGTTCATCAATTATCATATTTCATACCATAACTATGGTTTATAACTCTTACTCCTTTTTCTTTAACCATTCATTCAATAGCACTTTGTCATTCATAATTATCAATAAATGCTGAAAAATAAAGTTTTGAATATCTATCATATCCTTTTTCACCTGCTGCGATATTTGAAACTTCGTTTGCATGATGACTTAGTTTAATCTTTTTATCAATATCTTGTAATTCAACACCATACCTTTGAAAGTTTTGTAATTTTGTTGTATCGATTTTTCCTTTTACTTCTATAACACCAACATTTCCTTTTTTATTTCGATATCTGCTATTTTCTCTTTGTATTTGTTTTTTAAAGTTTACTATATCTAAGTCTTTTGAATTATCTATTATAATATCACGATTATAATAAACATCTCAATCAATTTCTTCTTCTTTATCTGAACTGTTGGTAGAAAATTGTAGATTTTGTATTTCATTTGGAAATAAAATACCCTTATAAATTTCTTTTTTTTCTATAATATTTTTGACAAATTCTTTTCTTTGATTTTCGTTATCAAAATAGAATCAAACTATCGGCATCATCGAGCTTGTTTGATAGCCTTTGAAATATAAATTTGATTTTTTAATGTTTTCTATGAATTTATTATTTTTTTGGACGGTTAAGTTTTCATCCATAACTGAATTGTTTGCTTCATAATTTAATAAAAGTTTTAATTCATAATTATTGTTTACAGGAACATTCCGCACAGAATTAAATAGTTGTCCGTTTTTGTTTATACGAACTTCTAATTTATTGCTTTGATATCCTAAATATCAAGGTTTTTCTTGATTTTTTAACACATTTGTAGCTGTTAATGTTACTATACTAGCAACTGATGTAGTTAAAATACTACTAAATAAAAATATTTTTTTAATTTGCTTTTTCATATTTACTCCTTTTTGTGTTTTTTTGTAAGAAATAAATTTCTTTTCAATTTCTTACTTTTTTTATTTTACATAAAAAAGGAGAAATTAAAAAAATAATTTAAAATATAGTAAAAAATTTTGAAAATATGTAAAAAATATGAAAAAGCAGTTTCGAAATGACTAAGATAAATAAATTAAAAATTTTTATTTAGACAACAGAGAAATAGATTACTTATTTTCAAACTTAAAATCTGAATGTTGAGATTGTAGAGGTTATTCAAAAACAACTTATGAAAAACTATTAAGTATTCTCAAGAGTAAAGTGAAACGATATAATGAATAAAAAACGCAAACAAATTTAAATTAAAAATTGCCACAGCAATTTGCTATGACGATTCAAAGTTAAAAACTGCTGGTTTTATACTTTCTTGTATGTATGCTTTATGTTAAATTATTAGACATCTGAAGTTGCTAAACTTATTTCGTTTCATAAATATTCAAAAAGATCCCTTACTTGCTGATCGCTTGGATTCTTATTAACAGTGATAGCCTTAGATTTATTAATATATTTTACATTCATAGTTATACGGGTTTTTTGTGAACTTTCTTCAGCTTTGTATTTAACACCTAATTGCTCTAAATTTATCAGTCAAAAATATAAATGATGCATTGTATCTTCTCTTTTATAATCTGGGACTAAGTTATATTGAGAAAATCCAGAATTTTTATTTCCTGTTTCATACATTAACAAATTTTTAGTCTTAAAGAATTCATCAATATCTTCATTATTTAAATAAATCTTTTGAAACTCTTCTTTGTTCATTTGTTTTAGTTTTTCATCTGTTAGAGTATTAATATCAAAATTAACTTTATCTTTAAAAGTTTGATAATATTTCTTAACATAATTTAAATTAAATTTATCTAAAAATAATTGATTCAGTTCATCAACTGATTTAATAAAAACATATTTATCTCTGAATAAAGAATGAAATTCACCAGCATTTTCTTTGTTATTTTCTCACATATAAAAGAAGTAGTTTTCATAAATATTTTCAATGCTATTTTGCTCTTTATATTTTCTAACAATACCATTAAATTTTATTAAATTATAATCAAAATATTCTTTGTTACTGCTACTTGCACAACTAGCAACAATTAAAGGTGTTAATGCAGAAAAAGGAAAAATTCATTTTTTTATAAAATTCTTCATACTATTTTTCCTGCACTGTATATGTTAATGCTAAACTATCATTGATCGAATTATCAAATAGCACACCTGAATATTTTTTAACTTTTAATCTATAATATCCTGCTTCAGTAGTAATATACTCAAGTAACTCATCATTAGAGCTGCTTGATGTAATACTTTTAACTACATTTCAATTACCATTACTATCTTTTTTTTCTAAATATAAATCATAATCAGAAAACATCTTATTATCTTGTTTTTGTTTTAGTGTTTTTAAATTCAATCTTTCTTCACTAATATGATATTTATTTCATTCTGCTTTTTCCTTTGATAATCTTGCTCCTTCAACTGAATTAGCTATAACACCACCTAAAAGTCCTAAAAACCATCATCAATTTACATTTGCATTGTAACTTGGTGAATTTTCAGGTGTCTCTAATAAACCAGCATTAAACAATCAAGAACTTGCTCCTTTAATTTTTTTACCTTTTAGAACATAAAACGAACTAGTTCATAAAACAAAATCATTATCGGATTTCGAAACTTCTTTAGTTACTAAATTATCTGCAGCTTCTAGCATATTTTCAAAATCTACAATGCCAGAACCATATTTTTGAGTATACCCATTCGCTTTGTAGTTAAGATTATTTACTTTTGGAGTTCTGGATGAAGCAGCTATAATCGCTTTAATTGATTGTAATCTGATTTTGTCCTTATTTAAGAAATCTCTTTCTCTTAATAATGTTGAAACTAGACCTGTAACAACGGGAGATGCAAAACTTGTACCAAGTGTATCTAAATAATTTCACTCACCTTTACTATTTTTATGTCATCTTTTATATAAATATCCTGGAGCAACCACATTAGGTTTAGAAGTAGATACATAGCCGTTTTGTAATAAATAATTAGAATATTCTGCTATTGATTCAGTAGGTTTTTGTGTGAATTCGTTAAAATCAAGTGCCCCTACTATTAAGTTATTAGGTGAAAGTGTATAACCGTTTAATCATTCGTTTTCTTTTTCTTTTTCATCATTTCCGTTTCCAGATGCAAATATGTTTACAACTCCATATTTTCTAGAAATATAATCTAAAAATAAATTATTTTCATCATATTTTGTTCATTCGTCATCATATTTCATACCATAACTATGATTTATAACTCTTACACCTTTTTCTTTAACCATTCATTCAATAGTTTTTTGTCATTCGGCATTTTTAGTAAATGATGAAAAGAAAAGTTTTGAATATCTATCATATCCTTTTTCACCTGCTGTAATATTAGAAACTTCGTTTGCATGGTGACTTTTCTCGATATTTTTAACTGTATCTTGAAATTCTATACCATATCTCTGGAAATTTTGTAATTTTAACAAATCGACACTTCCATTAACTTCTATAACACCAACATTTCCTTTTTTATTTCAATATCTGCTATTTTCTCTTTCTATTTGTTTTTTAAAGTTTACTATGTCTAAGTCTTTTGAATTATCTATTGTAATATCACGATTATAATAAACATCTGATTCTTCTTCTTTTTCATTATCTAAATTATCTGTATTAAATAATTGAATATTTTGTATTTCGTTTGGAAATACAATACCTTTATAAATTTCTTTTTTATCTATAATACTTTTGAGAAATTCTTTTCTTTGATTTTCGTTATCAAAATAGAATCAAACTATTGGCATCATTGAGCTTGCTTGATAACTTTTGAAATATAAATTTGATTTCTTAATGTTTTCTATGAATTCATCGTTTTTTTGGTCGGTTAAGTTTTCATCCATAACTGAATTGTTTGCTTCATAATTCAATAAAAGTTTTAATTCATAATTATTGTTTACAGGAACATTCCTCACTGAGTTAAAAAGTTGTCCGTTTTTATTTATACGAACTTCTAATTTATTATTTTGATATCCTAAATATCAAGGTTTTTCTTGATTTTTTAATACATTTGTAGTTGTTAATGTTGCTATACTAGCAACTGATGTAGTTAAAATACCACTAAATAAAAATATTTTTTTAATTTGCTTTTTCATATTGCTCCTTTTATTTTTAGTAAGAAATAAATTTCTCTTTAATTTTTACATTCTTATTATACATAAAAAAGGGAGAAATTTCAAAAAAAATTTTGTGAAAAACTTAGAAAATGTGCAAAATCTGTGAAAAAGAAGTTTCAATAATTGAGTATAAAAATTTTTGTGTAAATTAGTTTTTTAATTAATGGTTTATGTTTTAAATATGTGATTTTTTATAAATTTAGAAATCCTACATTTCTTACCTGCATGTTAAAATTTGTTCGGTGTAGTAACCATAGAGTAATGGTTATTTTTGTTTGCTCTAACTCACTTGACTCAATTTATATATTTCACTAAATTCTTGATTGAAACATTTTTGTAAATATTTCCCCAATTCTCTAATTTTGAATGGTAAATGTTTACATTTTGGATGTAATATTTAGTTTTTCAATTTGCTTTCATATTGTAATTTAAATTATCATTAAAAATCCTTGGTTTTCTTTGTATTACTTCAACGATAAACAGCTTACCGTCTATTTTGTTAACAAAATCACTATAAGCATTTTCACCATCTGTTAAAAATTGTATAGATTCTGTATTCGTAATTTTATATTTGAAAGCATTATAAAGTTTTTTTAACGGAAGATCTTCCAGCACCTAAGTATTGAATTGTGATATTTCTATTTCGATCAACTATTGTAGAAAGACAATGTTTTTCTCAACTAATGCCCCTTTGAAGTAAAATACATGGATTTCCCACTTTTTCCTGCTTTTCCTCAGATTCCAACATTGAAATTTTCTTTTCTTACATTATTAAAGTATATTTCATCTAATTCAGTTATTCCACTACTGATTCGTTTTCATATTACTTTGATTTTATAAAATCTAGTAATTTGTGTCTTCAAAGAAAAGGAGTTTTAAATTTATCCCACAAATTTCTGCAGTTGCAGAAGGGGGGATAATTTCTTTAAATGACAATCAAAAAACAGAGGATATTTTGCTCTGCGTGTTTTTCCTAAATGTTCAAAAACTGTTCCTGTGCAAAATCGCTAAGTTTTTTCTTGCAATCATAAACTCTATAATGCGACATATTATTAGTTGCTCCGTGTTTATGAATATTAACAGAACCACAACTTGAGCAGAATTTAGGTTTTTCAAACTTAATATCCTTACTATTGTTTCACGAACTAATATAAGAAACAAACATATTTTTAACATTTTCTGGTAAATCAACAAAAAATTCATTCATTAGCTTTTGATTTAATTTCTTTCATTTCTTATTCAACTCTACTGTGATTTTTCATAATTTTTTAAAATTTAACACAGTTATAACAAATACCGTCTCAAATTGATTATTAAAATTTGTTTAACCAAGTGATGTGGTCAAAAATGTTAATAGTTATAGTTCAAAGTTATATAAATGCAGGAAACTAGTAATTTTTACTAGTTTCCTGCATTTATAAAGTTTATATATATAAATTATATATCACTAGTTTTTAAAGATATTGTCTCATAAAAATATTGGTAAAGGTCTTTTATTTGATGATTACTTGGATTTTTAATAACAGTAATGGTTCTAGATTTATCAATATATTTTACATTCATTGTTATATGTACTTCATATGTGCTTTTTTTATCATCAAAATTTGCACCTAATTGCTCTAAATTAATAAATAAAAATTTTAAATTCGTTGCATCGTCTTTTTTGTAATCTGGAACTAAGTTATATTGTGATGTTGCTAAATTATTTTTACCAGCTTCATTCATTAACAAATTTTTAGTCTTAAAGAATTCATCAATATCTTCATTATTTAAATAAATCTTTTGAAACTCTTCTTTGTTCATTTGTTTTAGTTTTTCAGTTGTTAGAGTGTTAATGTCAAAATCAACTTTGTCTTTAAATGTTTGATAATATTTCTTAACATAATTTAAATTAAATTTATCTAAAAATAATCGATTAAGTTCTTCAACTGATTTAATAAATACATATTTATCTTTGAACAAGGGTTCAAACTTACCATTATTTTCTTTGTTATTTTCTCACATATAAGAAAAATAATTTTCTCCAATATTTTTAATAGAATTTTGCTTTTTATTGTATTCGATATATCAATCAAAATCCTTGAAATTTTTAATAAAATATTCCTTGTTATTTGCGGTGTTTCCACAACTAGCAACAATTAAAGGTGTTAATGCAGAAAAAAGAAAAACTCATTTTTTTATAAAATTCTTCATACTATTTTTCCTGCACTGTATATGTTAATGCTAAACTATCATTAATTGAATTATTAAATAATACATCTGAATATTTTTTAACTTTTAATTGATAAATGCCTGATTCGGGTGTTATATATTCAAGGATTTCATCATTAGAATTAATTGATGTAATACTTTTAACTACTTTTCAATTACCATCCCTATCTTTTTTTTCTAAATATAAATCATAATCAGAAAATAACTTATCTTGCTGTTTTTGATTTACTGTTATTAAATTAAGTCTTTTTTCATCTATATGTGTTTCAAGTCATTGTGCTTTTTCCTTAGATAATCTCGCTCCTTCAACAGAATTAGCTATAATACCACCTAAAAACCCTAAAAACCATCATCAATTTACATTTGCGTTGTAACTTGGTGAATTTTCAGGTGTCTCTAATAAACCAGCATTAAACAATCAAGAACTTGCTCCTTTAATTTTTTTACCTTTTAGAACATAAAAGGAACTAGTTCATAAAACAAAATCATTATCAGATTTTGAAACTTCTTTAGTTACTAAATTATCTGCCGCTTCAAGCATATTTTCAAAATCTATAATACCGGAACCATACTTTTGAGTATACCCATTCTCTTTGTAGTTAAGATTACTTACTTTTGGAGCTCTTGATGAAGCACCTATGATAGCTTTTATTGCTTGTAATCTAATTTTGTCTTTATTTAAAAAATCTCTTTCTCTTAATAATGTTGAAACTAAACCTGTAACAACAGGAGATGCAAAACTTGTTCCATTTGTATCTAAATAATTTCACCCACCTTTACTGTTTTTGTGCCATCTTTTATATAAATATCCTGGAGCAACAACATTAGGTTTAGAAAGTGATGTATAAGCACTTCTTAATAAATAATTAGAATATTTTGCTATTGATTCAGTAGGTTTTTGATCTATTTCATCAAAATCTAATGCACCAACTACTATATTATTAAGAGAAAGTGTGTCACCATTAATTCATTCATTTTGTTTTTCCCTTTCATCATTTCCATTCCCAGAAGAAAATATATTTACAACTCCATATTTTCTTGATATATAATCTAAAAATAAATTATTTTCGTCATATGATACACGTCTATTATCTTTTCTCTCACCATAACTATGATTTATAACTCTTACACCTTTTTCTTTAACCATTCATTCAATAGAGCTTTGTCATTCTGAATCGTTAATATGAGTAGAAAAGAAAAGTTTAGAGTATCTATCATAACCTTTCATTCCTGCTGTTGTATTTGAAACTTCGTTTGCATGGTGACTTTTTGAAAATTTTGAAGTATTATATAATTCGATACCAAATCTATTAAAATTTTGTAACTTACTTTCGTCTATACTTCCTATTACTTCTAAAACACCAACATTACCACTTTTATCATAATATCTGCTATCTTCTCTTTGTATTTGTTTTTTAAAATTTACAATGTTTAAATCTTTTGAGTTGTCTATTGTAATATCACGATTATAGTAAACATCTCAATCGATTTCTTCTTCTTTATCTGAACTGTTGCTTTTAGACAATTGTAGATTTTGTATTTCGTTTGGAAATACAATACCTTTATAAATTTCTTTTTTTTCTATAATACTTTTGACAAATTCTTTTCTTTGATTTTCATTATCAAAATAGAATCAAACGATCGGCATCATCGAGCTTGTTTGATAGCTTTTGAAATATAAATTTGATTTTTTAATGTTTTCTATGAATTCATTATTTTTTTGGACGGTTCAGTTTTCATCTATTACTGAATTGTTTGCTTCATAATTTAATAAAAGTTTTAATTCATAATTATTGTTTACAGGTACATTCCTCACAGAATTAAATAGTTGTCCGTTTTTGTTTATACGAACTTCTAATTTATTATTTTGATATCCTAAATATCAAGGTTTTTCTTGATTTTTTAACACATTTGTAGCTGTTAATGTTGCTATACTAGCAACTGATGTAGTTAAAATACTACTAAATAAAAATATTTTTTTAATTTGCTTTTTCATATTACTCCTTTTATGTTTTAGTAAGAAATAAATTTCTCTTCAATTTTTTACATTCTTATTCTACATAAAAATGGGAGAAATTTCAAAAAAATTTTGTCAAAAACTTAGAAAATGTGCAAAATCTGTGAAAAAGAAGTTTCAATAATTGAGTATAAAAATTTTTGTGTAAATTAGTTTTTAATAATGGTTTATGTTTAAGGTAGGCCTCGGTGTCCTATATAAGAAAATTTACTTTTTTATTACTTTTATGGTTTTGTTCTCTCTAACCAAAAAGTCATTTGCTTCCTTAAAGCTTAATACAGTTTTTATATTTAACTTATAATCATTTGGTATTAAGATAATATTATAAAAAAGTTTAATTTGGTTTTGATTCTTATCGCTTTTATCTGGATTGATAGTGAAATTATAACTAAATAACGATGCATTTATTAAACCTAAGGAAACAGATTTTTCGTTATTATTTTCATTTAATTTTAGTATATGTGATGGCGTTTTAAAATAATCTCCAAGAGTGCTGAATAATTGCGTATAAAATAGAAGTCTGTTGTTTTTTAAAATATCAATAATTTTTTGATTATTTAAAAATATTTTTTCAAATTTTGTTGTAAGTTCATCGGGAGTAATAAGAAAATTTTGTTTCGCAGCAAGAATTTGTAAAGGAGTGATAATAAGTTGATAAAATTCATCTATATTTGTGATAATTTTGATACCTTGATTCAATTCTCAGTCTGAAATTGTTTCATTAGTCAATTTACCTAAAAAATTAATTTCTTTATAAATCTCAGATTGATTATTGCTTACAGATGTAATTAAATGCTCGATATTATCTTCTTTATTTATATAAATAAAATCTGCTTCTTTATATTTAAATTCTTTATATAAAGCAGAAAGTAATTTTTCGTTTTGTTCTTTGTCTGTTTTTAAAAGAGTAAATTCCTTATCTTTGGGTACTAAAAATGCTGAAAATATATGTCTGTTTGGTCTAAGATCGGTAGTTGAAACTAATGATACTCTATTATTTATATAATATGGTTCTGCTTTTAGAGCATAAACAACATCTA
>NZ_JBTHHH010000021.1:0-19526 GCF_054353815.1 Mycoplasma sp. AC1221
CCAACTTTTCACTTCTTTAGACTCCATCCTTTCACTTCATCAGCGTAAGTTAACTGCTTTAGAGAATATCAAAAAGACAATGTTAGATAAAATGTTTGTTTAAACAAAACACTACATCACAAACCCTCTGATGTAGTGTTTAATTTTATAACAACTAAGTTGTTACTTGCTTATTATCTTTTAATTATTTCACCTGTATCTAAATTATAAATAGTGCTAGGGATATTACTTCCTTTCCGAAAGCAATATAATGATAACAAACAGGATGTTGGTACAATATCACACCAACATCCTGTTTTTGTGGTTTTATGTTTTAGACATAGGAAATACAAAACTTATTTCCTTAGGTAAATATTCATAAAGGTCTTTTACCTGCTGATTACTAGGGTTTATATTAGCTGTTATGGTTTTAGATTTATCAATGTATTTTACATTCATAGTTATACGACTTTTTCGCGAACTTTCTTCAGCCATATATTTAACACCTATTTGTTCTAAATTAATAAGTCAAAAATGTAAATTTTCTGTGTCGTCATTTATGTAATCTGGGACTAAATTATATTGTGAAATCTGAGAATTCTGGTTTCTTGTTTCATACATTAACAAATTCTTACTCTTGAAGAATTCATTAATATCTTCGTTGTTTAAATAAATATTTTGAAACTCTTCTTTGTTAATTTGTTTTAGTTTTTCTTCTGTTAAAGTATTTATGTCAAAATTAACTTTGTCTTTAAATGTTTGATAATATTTCTTAACATAATTTAAATTAAATTTATCTAAAAATAATTTATTGAGTTCATCTACTGATTTAATAAATACATATTTGTCTTTGAATAAGGGTTGAAACATCCCGTTATTTTCTTTGTTATTTTCTCACAAATAATAAAAGTAATTTTCTTTAATTTTCTTAATATCATTTAGTCTTTGATATTCATCTACATATACATAAAATCTTTTTAAATCGTATTCATCATATTCTTTATTATTGTTTGTGTTATTTGTACAACTAGCAACAACCAATGATGTTAATGCAGAAAAAGGAAAAATTCATTTTTTTATAAAATTCTTCATATTATTTTTCCTGTATGGTATATGTTAATGCTAAACTATCATTGATTGAATTATCAAATAAAACATCAGAATATTTTTTAACTTTTAATCGATATATACCTGATTCAGGAGTTACATACTCAAGTATTTCATCGTTAGAGTCACTTGATATGATGCTTTTTACAACAGTTCATTTTCCAGAACTATCTTTTTTTTCTAAATATAAATCATAATCAGAAAATAGTTTATCATTTTGTTTTTGATTTATTGTTTTTAGATTCAATCTTTCTTCATTAATATGAGTATTTTTTCATTCTGCTTTTTCTTTTGCTAACCTTGATCCCTCAACAGAATTAGCTATAACACCACCTAAAACTCCTAAAAACCATCATCAATTTACATTTGCATTATATGTAGGTAAATTTTCATGTTCTTTTAATAAACCTGAATTGAACAATCAAGAACTTGCTCCCTTGATTTTTTTATCTTTTTGAACATAGAATTCTCTAGTAAACAAAACAAAATCATTATCAGATTTTGAAACTTCTTTAGTTACTAAATTATCGGCTGCTTCTAACATATTTTCAAAATCTACAATACCAGAACCATATTTTTCTGTATATCCATTCGCTTTATAATTGAGATTATTTACTTTTGGGGTTCTTGATGAAGCACCTATAATCGATTTTATAGATTGTAATCTAATTTTGTCTTTGTCTAAGAAATCTCTTTCTCTTAATAATGTTGAAACTAAACCTGTAACAACAGGAGATGCAAAGCTTGTACCTTGTGTATCTAAGTAATTTCACTCACCTTTACTATTTTTATGCCATCTTTTATATAAATATCCTGGAGCAACCACATTAGGTTTAGAAGTGGATGTAAAACTTTTAGGTAATAAATAATTAGAATATTTTGCTATCGTTTCGGTAGGTTTTTGTGATCAATTACTAAAATCAAGAGCTCCTACAACTAAATTATTAAGGGAAAGTTTATATCCATTTAATCATTCGTTTTCTTTTTCTTTTTTATTGTTACCGTTACCTGATGAAAATATATTTACAACTCCATATTTTCTAGATATATAATCTAAAAATAGGTTTTTTTCATTATATATTGGATGTGCATCATCAATTGTATAACCGTAGCTATGGTTTATAACCCTAACCTTTTTATCTTTAACCATTCATTCAATACCTTTTTGTCATTCAGAATCTTCTATAAAGGCAGAAAAGACAAGTTTAGAATATCTATCATATCCTTTTTCGCCTGCTGTTATATTTGAAACTTCATTTGCATGATGGGTAATTGCAAAATCTGGAGTTTCGTTTATCTCAATACCAAATCTATTAAAATTTTGTAGTTTAGTTTCATCCAATCTCCCTATTACTTCTAAAACTCCCACATTCCCTAAGTTATTGTAATATCTTCTATTCTCTCTTTCTATTTGCTTCTTAAAATTTACTATTTCTAAATCTTTTGTGTTATCGATTGTAATATCCCTATCATAGTAAATATCTCAATCAATAACTTTTTGCTTGCGTGAATTCGTTGTATTAGATAATTGAATATTTTGTATTTCGTTTGGAAATACAATACCTTTATAAATTTCTTTTTTTTCTATAATACTTTTGACAAATTCTTTTCTTTGATTTTCATTATCAAAATAGAATCAAACGATCGGCATCATCGAGCTTGTTTGATAGCTTTTGAAATATAAATTTGATTTTTTAATGTTTTCTATGAATTCATTATTTTTTTGGACAGTTCATTTTTCATCCATAACTGAATTTTCTGCTTCATAATTTAATAAAAGTTTTAATTCATAATTATTGTTTACAGGTACATTCCTCACTGAATTAAAAAGTTGTCCGTTTTTATTTATACGAACTTCTAATTTATTATTTTGATATCCTAAATATCAAGGTTTTTCTTGATTTTTTAACACATTTGTAGTTGTTAATGTTGCTATACTAGCAACTGATGTAGTTAAAATACCACTAAATAAAAATATTTTTTTAATCTGCTTTTTCATATTACTCCTTTTATGTTTAAGTAATAAATAAATTTTTCTTCAATTTCTTAACATTCTTATTCTACATAAAAAAAAGGTGAAATTAGAAAAAATAATTTAAAATATATTAAAAAATTTAGAAAATGTGCAAAATCTATGAAAAGGAAGTTTAACAAGAATTAAGATAAAAAATTAAAAAATTTTAGACATTTGTGAAATCAATTACTGATTTTCAAACTTAAAATCTAAATGTTTAAGTCATGTAGGTTATATAAAAATAACTTATGAACAAATATTTGGTATTAATGAGTATAATATGAGATGATTAATACTTAATAAAAATATAAACAAATTTAAATCAAAATCGCCACAGCTATTTGCTGCAACGATACAAAGTTAAATCTGTTAGTTTTATACTTTCTTGTTTATGTGTTTTTCCTGTATTTCCCGCTTTGATGGTGAAAATTCTGTTTACCTATTGTTTATAGGGGTAAACAGAATTTTAAGGTATTTTTTTCTTACTACTTTTTTAATCTTCAAGCGTAAGTTAACTATTCTTAAAAATATTAAGAAAAAATTATTAGAAAAAATGTTTATTTAGGTTAGAATACACAAGAATTTAAACATAAAATATGATAACTTACAATATTAGTAATTTATCAGTTATTTTATTCTGCTAAAAAAGGAGTAAAATATAATTAATATTAAAATATAAATACAGGAGCAATTATGGCAAAATTTAGACGTATTTTTATGATTGTAACAGACGGTTTAGGAATTGGTCCGGATAAAGATCAAATTAAATTCGGTGATGCTGGTGCGAACACTATTCGATCTGCTTCAATGGTTGAAGAATTTCAAATTGATACTTGAAAAAAATTAGGTATCGGTAATATTGCTAATCTTAACGGAAATTATTATGTTCGTAAGCCACTTGCATATATGGCTAAAGTTCAAGAAGTTTCAAATGCAAAAGATACACTAGCTGGACATTGAGAAATGATGGGGGTTAAAACTAATACTCCGTTTCCTACATTTACTGAAAATGGATTCCCACAAGAATTAATTGATGAGTTATCAAAGGCTTTTGATGGAAGACCAATTGTAGGAAACAAAGCTGCTTCTGGAACCGAAATCATTAATGAATTAGCCCACGAAGAAAAAGAACGTGGTGCTATTATAGTATATACATCAATGGATTCGGTATTACAAATTTGTGCTCATGAAGCTTGAACTGGTTTAGATAACTTATATCGTTATGCTAAAGCAGCGCGTGAAATTTGTTCATCAAAATCTGAATGAAATGTTGGTAGAATTATATGTCGTCCTTATATAGGTGATTTTGGTAGTTTTGAAAGAACTTTTAACCGACATGATTATGCTAATGCACCAGGTTATACTATTTTAAATAGTTTATATAACAAAGGTATTGAAGTTATTTCAGTTGGTAAAATTAATGATATATTTGTAGGCAGTGGAATTTCTAAGCACTTTCCATCCGAAGGTGATGCAAATGGGATGGATATTACAATTGATTTAGCGACAAAAGACGGTGAAAATCAATTTATTTTCACTAATCTTGTACAATTTGATTCGCATTTTGGACACCGTCGTAATGTGCATGGATATGCACAAAATATAGCTAATTTAGATACAAAACTTGCTAAGTTAATCAATGTAATGCGTAAAGATGATTTATTGATTATAACTTCTGATCATGGAAATGATCCAACCTATCCAGGATTTAACCATACTCGGGAATTACTGCCAGCAACTATTTTCTCTAAGTCATTTAAATCTCCAAAGGTTTTAACTAACTTTAACGGTTTAGGAACATTAGGAAACATTGTAGCACGTAATTTCGATGTTGATATAGTTACTGAAACCGGAGATGATATCTTTGATGAGTTAGTTTAAAAATACAGCAGTATTGCTGTATTTTTAAAAATGATTATAATTTAAATATGAATAAGCAAATTAAAGTAGGAATTGTAGTTGAATATAATCCGATGCATAATGGACATATTTATCAAATTAATTGAATTAAAGAAAAATTTCCTAATGCAAAAATAATCATAGCGATGTCGTATAAATATTCACAACGAGGTGAAATAATTTGCTTACCTTTTTATCAAAGAAAAAAAATGGCTAAAAAATATGGAATTTATAAAGTTATTAAAATAAATAACAAAATCTCAGCACAAGCTGCACATATTTTTGCTTCAGAAGCCATTAAGTTGCTTAATAAAGCAAATATTGATTATCTTGTTTTTGGTTCTGAAACAGATGATATAAACACTTTTATCAATGTTGCTCAAATAATTAAGAATAATCAAGAAAAATATAACCAACTTGTTAAAAAATACCTAAAACAAAAAGGTAATAGTTTTCCAAGAGCAACAAATTTAGCATTAAGTGAATTAAGTGGATTTGAAATCAATCAACCTAATGATATTCTAGGTTTAGAGTATGTTAAAACAATAATAAATAATAATTTTAAAATTATCCCTATTTGCTTAAAACGTACCATCGGATTTCATAGCAAGCAAATAAGTAATAATTTTGCTAGTGCGACAAAATTAAGAGCAATGCTAAAAGAAAATCAAAATATAAAAGCATTTTCTCCATTTGATATAAATAAAATCCAGCCGAAATTTCTTATAGAAAATACTTATCCAAAATTTCAAAAGATTGTAAGAAAACTATCAGCATCCAAAATAGCTCAATTTCATATGGTAACTGAAGGAATTGAAAATCTTTTTAAAAAGCATATTAAACAACCAGATTATCAAAGTTTTATCCAAGCATGTGTGAGCAAAAGATATACTGCAGGTAGAATAAAAAGAACATATTTATATGTTCTTCTTAAAATTAAGAAATTCGTTATTTAATTTTAATAGAATATGCATTTATATTTTTATAAGGGATATCATTTGTGTTAAAAATCATAGTTTTCTTAATTGAATCAACAGTTATTTTAAAATTATATATATATGGAATAAACAAGTTATTAAAAACTGTGATTTTTACAATTTTTGCTATTGGATAATGAAAATAAAAAGTTTTTTGTTCACATTGATTAATAAAATATGAAGTTAAAATTTGATAATAATTAACTTGTGACAATGGTTTTATAGAATTATCATTTGATGTTAGATGTCTTAAAATAAATCCAATATTATTAGGAATCAAGCAATATAATTTAACTAAAAGTTTTATTTTATCTATTAAATAAAAATATCCTTTTTTTTCAAAAACCATAAACTTTTTTAAATCAAAGATAGTAGTGTATTTTGATTTAAAAGTTTTTATAATTGCTTTAAATGTATGATTGTAGTTCGATGAAATCTTAAAATCATATAGGTAATCATCAAAAACTTGAAATGTTTCAAAAATAGACAAATTACTTTCGTTTTCTTCATGGATATATATTGATCGATTATATAAACTTTTAAATGCATATAATGTTTTTTTTAAGTAATTGGTTATTTCTTCTTTGTCTTTTTTATTTATTTTTTTTATCTTAGATGAGATGTTTTTAAGTATTAAAGCATCATTGTTGAATACATCGGAATATTCCTTAGTAATTAAAATTAAGTTATCTCTTAATTCATTTTTACTAGGATCAAATTTACTTAAATCTAGGTTTTTTGTTACTAACATATCTTCATATATAACATTCTGTGTCGATGTTAGCGTTTTTTGTATTGTTTGACTATCTTCTGAATCATCAAGAATGTTTTCGTTTCGGTTAATTGCATTTGCAATAACCAAAATATTACTAAAGTTCAACTCATAAGCAATTGAAATATTTTTAAATTGCGAAATCAAAGAAAGAAAATTTTGTAATAATTTCAATTTTCTTTCTTTTTCTTTTTTATTTTCAAGTGTATATTTTGAACTTTTTTCAATATACATAAATTCTTCATTGAAAAAATATAAATATATATCAGGAATAACAACAACAAATTTCGTTAATGATTTAGTTGTGTTTTTAAGGTGAAAGAATACCGAATCATAATATTCTTGGTTTTTTTGATAGTTACTTTTTGATATTACTTCACTATCTAAAAATACAAAGTGCTTATTATCAAAATTATGTGAAGTTTGTGATCAAGAATGTCTCAAATAATACATTACTTGGAACCTCCGAACTTTTTAGTTGGATATCTAACTCGGCAAGGTTTATTAAAATATTATGAATCTTTTTAATCCCGTATAATTTTATAACTTGCAAAATATTCTTATATCTTCAATCTTGCAATTTTGTTTGTTGCATTATATCATAATCAGTATATTCAAGTTCTTTGAGATTATAAACCCTATCTGCAAGTGAAAAAATACTAAAAATCTGTGACATTAAAGTTATTTCATTATCACCTTCACTACTGCGTTCAAGGTATTTTTGATAAATTTTACCTACATCTTTACTTTCTATCGAATTTATAAAAGCAAATTGGTTGTTTAACTTATAGTCTGATATAAAATCGTCAATAATATCCTTAGTTAAATTATCGGTATATGAAGTCATTTTCTCAACTTCATTTTGGATGATAAATAAGTTTTCTGGTAATTTTTCAAGCAAGTAAATTAAGTCGCTTTGTGATATTTTTGTTCCCTTAGAACGAATAAAATTACCTATCTGTGTTCTTATTTCATACTTATTTATTTTATGTAGTTCTATAACCTTAAAAGTGTTCAAAATAAAATCTGTTAAATTATTTCTTGCATATTTAATTTGATTTAATACTAAAATCAAAGCATTTTTGTTCTGTCGCATAAATACTTTTTTAAAATATTCGATTATTTCTTTGTCTTTTTCGGAAGTTTTTGTTGCAGTTAATAGATTAAGATTATAAACGATAAATAATTTAGGTTGCTCAAACAAATTTTCACTTGAAATTTCATCTAAAATTTCAAGTAAATTATAATTTTCACGATAAGTAAAGATATTTTCATCTAAAAATTTTTCCTTAATTTTATTAATTTCGCGATTTATAAAAAACTCTTCATCACCTATTATAAAATACATAATAATATTATAACTGATAATGCCACTTTTTATAAAGATACATCATTAAAATAGAGCAAACATAAATTAAAACTACCATAATTTCTTTAACATATAAAAATTCAATTTTGATATTTACTACAAAATATAGCATCATTGAAATAATTGAGTTTACACTGTATATAACTAAAAAAGATGCAAAAGGAAATCAAAATAAAACTAACGATACTATTAAAATTATCTCATATAATATAGCAAAAATAGGTATGATTAAAAAAGAAAGCAAATTTATATTTTTATTCATATAAATTATGAACAAAATTGATATAAATCATAATGCTAATGAAGTAATAATTTTTGTTTTAATTCTAGTTAACTTTTTTGTAAAAAGTAGTAGATAAGTTAAAATAAAGGTGATAAATAATCCAACAGATAAATTAATTTGATTGTTTAAAGCAATACATATAAATGCAGCAAAAAGATATTTATCAGACTTATCCTTGAAATATTTTTTATTTCTAGGGAGTATTTTAAAAACAAAAGCACGGTTAGTTGAAAAACTTCAGTTACACAAAAATCAATAAATTCCTATAACAAAAATTCCAATTCATTTTCTTTTTGTTATTTTCTTTAATATTTTATCAATTATCCCAAAATGTAGTCCACTAATAATAAGCAGATGCATAATACCAATTTTTGATGCATTATCAATTAATGATGATGTTTTATATGTATATCCAAATGTCATTGGGATCAAGGTTTGCTGGTAACCATCAAATTTTGAGTAAAAATTAAAAATATAGTAGCGAAAATCTCAGTTTGTAGCAGGTGAAATATTTGTTGATAGGATTTTTTGATAACTTGTTTCAGCAATGTTTCCTTGCACATTGATAAATTGATAAATTGCATAATTATCATTATAATTTGAAATATAATACTTTAAATTTCAAAAATTTCGTATTGCTATATAGCTTTTATAAACACCAATTACTTGGAATGTGTTATTTACACCTGATGCATAAAAATATCTATATATAAGCATTTTAGATAATAAAATTACAGATAAAATTACTATGAAGATAAGTAGTCGAATCAAGTATTTTCTAAAAATATAAATCTGAATTAGTGAAATAATTATCCAAAAAAGTAAAATCAAAATACTAAATGATGATAAAACAAGATAAAAGAATGTTAAAACCAAAAATGCATTAAATGATGCTATTCTAGAATCAAGAAAGTTCTTAATTTTTCAATTGTTTTCTGGCCAATACCAGAAATTTTTGAAAGCTCGTCTCAAGTTATTATGTATCCTTTACTTTCTTTATAATCAATTATCTTTTGTGCATATGATTTACTTATCCCATAACTTGTTAATTGATTGATTGAATGCAAATCTTCTCAATTAAGTTGATGGTTTTTAAACGGAACATATATTTCTTTATTTTCAATTGCTAAATCATCTAATTTAAATGCAGATACATCTCCATCTGGTAATAGTTTTGTAATAAAGAATAACTGCCGATATGTTAGTGGACTAGAACTTTCGTGAATCCCTGTTTGTTTTACTGCACCTTTTAAGATATATCTTTTTATCATTTCTTTTTTTACTGTATTTTGCTGTGGTGTAGCAAAAAAAGTAAAATAACTAAGTGTACCAAGTGTAGCTGCTATCAAAATTATGCTTATTATATATTTAAAAATTTTTGCTTTCATATTTTATATATAGATTATTTTAAAAAAAGAAAGCAAAAAGAACAAAAAAAGAACTTTTTAAGAACTTGAAATTTAGTAAAATATAAAGAACAAGGAGATTTATGTCATTAAAAGCAGGTATTGTCGGACTTCCAAATGTTGGAAAAAGCACATTGTTTAGTGCGATAACTAAAAAACATGTTGAAGCAAGCAATTATGCATTTACAACTATTGAGCCTAATATTTCATCGGTTCCTTTAATCGATGTAAGATTAAAAAATATAGCTAATTTAGTTAATCCAAAAAGAATAGTATGAGCAACTTTTGATTTTGTTGATATTGCCGGATTAGTCCAAGGTGCTTCAAAAGGTGAAGGATTGGGAAATAAGTTTTTAGCTAACATTCGTGAAGTAGATGCAATTATTCATGTGGTTCGTTGTTTTTTAGATAAAAATATTATGCATGTTTCTAATTCAGTTGATCCAGTTCGCGATAAAGAAATAATTAATACTGAATTAATTTTAGCTGATTTAGAAACAATTAATAATGTGTTAAATCGTGTTGCAAAGAAAGCTAAATCAGGTGACAAAGATGCTATTATTGAGCAAAATGCCGCAATGAAAATAAAAAAAACACTCGAATCTGAAATACCTGCTAGGGAAGTTGACTTAGATGAATATGAAAGTAAATTTATTAAAGGGTATCATCTATTAACTTATAAACCAATTATTTATGTTGCTAATTTATCATCTGAACAATTTTTGGATTATAATAATGATGCAGTTTATGTGAAACTAAAAAAATCTTTAAAAGATTATGAAAAACTTTTACCGATTTCGGTAAAACTTGAATCAGAATTAACCGAAATCGAAGATGAAAATGAAAAACAAGAATTTTTATCACTTTATGGAATAAAAACTAGTGGATTAGATTTACTTACCAAACATGCATTCGATTTATTAAATTTACAAACTTATTTTACAGCCGGAGAATTAGAAGCGAGGGCTTGAGTGTTTCATAAAGGATGAAATGCTCCTAAATGTGCCGGAGTAATTCATAGTGATTTTGAAAAAAAATTTATTAAAGCAGAAGTAATTTCTTATAATGATTATATAAATTATCAAGGTGAATTAGGTGCTAAGAATGCTGGAAAAATGAG
The DNA here is from genome assembly GCF_054353815.1 of Mycoplasma sp. AC1221. Taxonomy (NCBI): domain Bacteria; kingdom Bacillati; phylum Mycoplasmatota; class Mollicutes; order Mycoplasmatales; family Mycoplasmataceae; genus Mycoplasma; species Mycoplasma sp. AC1221. The sequence continues at coordinate 10,927 of NZ_JBTHHH010000021.1, forward strand.
ATCGGAAGGAAAATCATATATAATGCAAGATGGTGATGTTTGTCACTTTAAATTTGGTAAATAACTTCTTTATGGGGGTTTTGTATAATGGTATTATAGCAGTCTCCAAAACTGATGATAAGGGTTCGATTCCTTTAACCCCTGCCATATCAAAATGATCAAAAAAACCTAGTTGTTGCTAGGTTTTTTGTATGCAAATTCCACAATTCTTGGTTTATTAGCAATATCATTAATAATTTTGATGTCATATTTTCATTTTTGATGATTTCATCAGTTTAAATGTAACGGGTTGATTTCAAAAAATATTTTTGCTTCATTTTTTAAATATTTATCAGCTTTTTTAATAATTTGCTGATAAAAATATAAACCATTATTATCAGTAAATAAAGCATTATGTGGTTCAAAATTATGAACTGATTTATCAAGTTTTTCGTTTGTTGATAAATAAGGTGGATTACTTACGATAACATCGAATTTACCTATGATGCTATCAAATAAGTCGCAATTGATAATCTTAACTTCTAAATTATTTATCTTCTTATTTAAGTTACTTTGCATAATTGCTTCATCAGAAATATCAGATAAAATTACTTCTGAATTAACAAAATATTTTTTTAATGCTAGTCCGATAAAACCTGAACCACAGCATAAATCTAAAATTCTTAATTTAGCATTTTTAGGATACATCTTTTTCACATATAAAATTAATTCTTCGGTTTCATATCTAGGTATTAAAACTTTATATCTCAGATCAATTTTTACATCAGCCATTTCAATATATCCGATTATTTTTTGAACTGGCATGCCGGTTTCAAGTTGTTGTTCTTCAAAAGAAGATATGTTTTGATCCAAACCATATCTTCTTTTTTCAAGCAATAAATCTGCTTTTGTTGGCATTAGATCCCTGCTTCTTTTATTTTTTCATTTTGTTCTTCTGCTAATAATGCATCAATAATCGCATTCAACCTACCTTCCATAACAGGCGCTAAGGATGTTGAATAACTGATGCGATGGTCAGTAACACGATCTTGTGGGTAGTTATAAGTTCGTATTTTTTCAGCACGTGCTCCTGAACCAGCAAGTTTTCTAAATGCTGATTCTTCGGCATGTTTTTTTTGAATTTCTAAATCATAAAGTTTAGATTTTAAAATTCGCATCGCAATCTCTTTATTTTGAATTTGCGATTTTCCTTCTTGACAAGATACTACGATTCCACTTGGAAAGTGTGTAATTCTAACTGCTGAATCAGTTGTATTAACTGATTGACCACCATTACCACTTGAACGGAACACATCAACTCGGATATCTTCGGTTTTCACTTCTATTTCTACATCATCATCGATTTCCGGCATTACTGTAACAGTAGCTGTAGATGTATGAACACGTCCTTTTGCTTCGGTTACAGGAATTCTCTGCACACGGTGTACTCCTGATTCAAATTTTAATTTAGAATAAGGTTTTTCACCTTTCACAGAAAAGGTAACTAATGTAAAACCACCTGCTTCAGCTCCAATTGAATCTAATAATGTAGTTTTCATATTATTTTGTGTACATCATTTTGAATACATACGGTATAAATCACCTGCAAAAATATTTGCTTCATCGCCCCCTGCTGCTCCACGAATTTCTACTATTACATCTCTGTTATCATTTTCATCCTGTGGAAGAATTAAAATTTTTAATTCTTCTGTTAATTTGTCCATTAATTCTTCAGTTGTTTGAATTTCAAGTTTAGCAAATGCCAAAATTTCTTCATCTTTTTCTATTGATAACATTTCTTTTGCTTGTGTATGATTTTCTCGAGCATCAAGGTATTTGTTGAAAACTATAACAATATCTTTTATTGAATTAATTTCTTTGCTTATTTTGTTATATTTTTTTATATCCGAAATAATTTCAGGTTTTTCAAGCGACTTTTCAAGTTCTTGATATTTTTCCTTGATTTGATAAAGTGATTTATACATTGTTTGTTCCATAGTATTTTTATTTTATCATAATTTTAAATATAAAAGAACCAAAGCGTTCGCTTTGGTAAATTTATTTACGATATTTCGCTGGAACACCATCTAAGTTGATATGACAATATCCAAATGGATTTTTGTTTAAGTATTTTTGATGGTATTCTTCTGCCTTTGTATCATCGCTAACAGGTAAAATCTCAATATAATTATCTTTACCTTCAGTTTCTTTAAATGCTTGATTTAGCTTTTCAAATTCAGCTCTTAGTGCAGTTTCATTAGTATATATCCCAACACGGTATTGTACTCCGCGGTCATTTCCTTGTTTGTTTAATGAATAAGGATTAATAATTAATAAAAATAGTTTAAAAATATCATTAGGTGTTAAAACATCTGCATCATAAATAATTTTTACAGCTTCAGCATGCGATGAACCATTACATACTTGTCGATATGAAACACTTTCGCTACCACCATTAATATAATGAACACTTGTGCTTAAAACACCTTTGACTTTTTGGAAGAATGCTTCTACTCCTCAAAAGCAACCACCAGCTAAATATACTTCTTTGTTCATAATTTCCTTTCTGTATAAAATTATATATAAATTCTTTAATAAATAAATTTCATTTATTTCTTTCTTTTATTTCTTTCTTTGTTATGAAAATAAAAAAAATTTTCAAATTTTTGGTTTATCTTGTACAATAAAACAAAACAATGTAAAATTTTTTCATCTATTATGATGTTGATTCCTTGTTTGTTATAATTGCTCCATATATATATATATAGGTTGTGCTTTCACTAAAACCACTTGTATATAGGAAGAAATATATTTATATACCTTTTAAAACATAATAGAGGTTTATATGAATTTAAAAAAACTCAAAACCTTGCTAGTATCTGCATCAGCAGTTGGATTACTAGCAAGTATTTCAGCAACTGATTCACAACCAGCAACTAATAAAGATAGTTCTAAATCAGTTGATAACACAAACAACGATTCTCTTTATCAAATTTTTCCAGGTGTACAACAATCACAATATCAAAAAGATAAAGACTTTTTAATCACAAATGATGTAAATATCGTTTTTGAAGAAGGAATTGATGATGCAACAATTGCACGGCTTGATGAAGTATTAAAACTAAAAAACTTGCATTATAAAGCAACACGCAGGTTTATAAGCAGGTAAAACTAATATTTTAGTCGGAATCAAAGGTGATAGTACAGATGATTTAGTTGATAAAAAAGTTAAAGAAATAAGAATCAATTTAGATGATAGTTTAAATACTAAAATCGATTCATATCAATTGGATTCTAAAAAAGTTGATATCGACGGACATGAAACCGATTATATAACAGTTATGGCTAAAAATTCCGATGCTGCTTTTTACGGAGCAACCACCTTGTGACATATCTTTAAACAACTTGAAGGGAACAAAATTGCAAGTTTTGAAATCAAAGATTGAGCAGATGTTAAAACTCGCGGAGTTGTTGAAGGATATTATGGAAATCCTTGGAGTTTACAAGATCGCCAAGATTATATGAAATGGGGTAGTTACTATAAACTTAATGCATATATGTATTCTCCAAAAGATGATCCAAAACATCGCAGCAAATGAAGAGAGTTATATACACAAGATGAACTTGATCGTTTGATCAAACCGCTTGCAAAACTTGGTAATCAAACCAAAGTAAGGTTTATTTATACCTTACATCCATTTTCAGATAGCAGAATGACTATTGCAAACTATGATAGCGATTTGAAAGTATTGAAAGCGAAATTTAAGCAAGTTATCGATGCAGGTGTTCGTCAAATCGGGGTGTTAGGTGATGATTTTGGTAAACCATTTAAATCAGGTAATGATCAAAATGCTGAAACCCAATCTGAAAATCAACAAAAGAAATTTCTGGAAGATTTAGTTTCTTGATTAAAAGAACTTAAAAAAGATTATCCTGATTTAGTTCTAACCATACCTTATGTAGTTGATGAGTATATGGGTGATGGTCAAAAATATTTTGCAAGTTTTCCACCAGAAGTATCAGTTGTTATGACTTCAGGGGCAATTTTCGGAACCGTAAATAATGATTGATTAAAAAAATATGATCAAACATTATCAAATCAAATACAAACTCAAAATACAGAGTCAAAAACAACTGCAAATATGGTGAATCCACCATTATTATGGATAAATTGACCAGTTAGTGATCAAGCCAAAACCAAACTGATTTTAGGTGGATACAAAGACTTTTTAAAACCAGTTGTGGATGCTTCTAAGTTTTCAGGATTACTGCTAAATCCGATGCAACAAGAACAACCATCAAAAGTTGCTATTTTTGGTGGAGCAAACTATGCTTGAAAAGTTTGAAAATCCGATGCAGAAGCAGATAAAATTTGAGAAAACTCCTTTAAACATGTACTAAATAATTCCGAATTTGATAACGCAGTTTCAATTGCATTTAGAGAAATTGCAAAACATATGATTCATCAAGATCAGAGTAATTTATCTCCCCCACAACTACAAGAATCACAAAATATCAAGGATATAATTACAACACTGCAAAACAAATTATCTAATGATTCATTTACTGATTCAGATATCGATTCATTAATCGATGCATTTAATACAATTTCAAACTCTTTAAAAATCTTTTCATCTTCTACTTTAAATCCACAGTTAATTGCTCAAATGAAACCATGACTTGATTCTTTTAAAGAATTATCTGCTGGAATTACTATGTTATTAAATGGGTTAAAAAGTTATAAAAATGGTGAGCCAGATAACTTTATTGAATTTGCTAATGTAGGTAAAAATTTGATCGATGCATCTAAAAAACATAGTTTCGATTACTTAGGTAATCAGTTAAATGCTATTCCTGGTTCACAATACATCCAACCACTTGCACAAAAATTAATTGATTGAACCTTAAATAAAATTAATAATCAAACATTGCAACCTAGCAGTTTTACCAGTACTTTTATCACTGAAATGAAAGGTAAACAAGGAAACATCGATCCATCAGTTGTTTTTAATAAAGATAATACAACACAACTTATTTATACTCAATCTAACGACGCTAGTGCTGGCATCAAAGCAGGTGATTGATTTGGAGCAAGATTTAATCATCCTATTTCGCTACATTCTGTTTTTGTTAAATTTGTAGGGGCAGAAGGAAATCACTTTTTAACGTCTAAATTACAATATCAAATAAATAACAGTGACCAATGAGTAGATGTTCCAAATCAAACATCAATAAATTATTCTGATAATGAATCAACAGGTAAAGATATAAGTTTTAATACTATATATAATGTAATTGCAATAAGACTATATGATACAGAAGAAGCACCAAGAAATAATAAAAATTTACGTTTATTAGAATTTCGTGCTAATCCAGATGTAGCTGCAAGTGATATTGCATATACAGGGCTACAATTTAATCCAGCAAATACTACTATGCAATCAAAAGATGCTTATCAACCTGATGCACATAGTGGACCTGCTTATTTAACTGATAATAAATTATCAACAGAAGGATGATATTCTAATGCTAAAAACGGTCAAAATGATACTGTTTTCGTCGGTGACACACTAGGATTCAGTTTACCAAGCAAGCAACTTGTTACATCAATCCGAGTAGAACAAGCTTGATCAAAACCTGCTGATGCATTAAATGATTTTATTGTAGAATATAAAGATGAAAATGAAACAGACCCAAGTAAGCAATGAAAACAATTTGGAGCATTTCATCTTAATAATCAACAAATTCAATATATTTCAGGTTATGCTAATGCTAAGGATTTTAGATTTAAAGTAGTAGCACAACAACATGTATGATGAAGATTAGCTGATATTTCAGTATATGGACCAAATTATACCAGTAAGCAAAAATATCGTATTTCTTCAAACATGAAAGTTTATCAAGATTATAACTTAGACCATGTTTTGGATGCAAATGATCAAAGTTTCGCATGACTGTCACATTCTGATAATGGAAATGTGCAAAATAGTGATTATGTTGATATTGATTTCAAGCGTCCGATGCAAGTTGCATCCTTAAGGATTTTGCAAGAGAATGCTGATAAAGTACATAATATCGTTATTCAAGCAAAAAGAAATAACTTACCAATTGATTCAGATGTTGAAAATATCACTGATGCAAAAAATGATCAAAATATCAATATCCCCGATTCGTGGGGTATTATAACCGGGATTAGAATTAAATCAAAAGATAATTTGCAAACTTGATGAAAATTACACGATGTATCATTTGTTGAAAAACCACAGCCATCAAATAAATACTTATTTACCGATATCCAAAATCCAAATCTTGTTACAGATAAAATTGATAATACATTTAAATTATTTAACCAAAATAACCCCGATGCAGCCTCGAATATCACTGTTGCAAAGGACAAATTCATCGGTATTGATTTAGGAGATGTATATAATGTAGATTCAATAACAAAAGATATAACAAATCCAGATACAAATCTAAAACTACAATATTCATCAGACGGATATCAATGAACAGATGTTGAAAATACACTTAGCGCTCCAGTAAGAATGCAATTTGTGAGATTAATAAACAAAAAGACAGACAATTCGGATACTAATTTATCAGTTGCTTTTAAAAACTTACAAGTTCATATTATAGATGTTAAAACATTTGGATATTTAGTTTCTTCAACCATAGCAAACAATCATAACAACACTGATACAAGAAATTCAAATTATGCTTTCGATGGTGACATTAACACTTCTGTTAGTTTTACATCAACACCTAAAAAAGATAATGAAATTATTTATGACTTAGGTCAGCAAATTGATTTAAAATCTTTACGGATTTATGCAAGTAAATCAACTTCAAATTATCCAAGAAATATAGAAGTTTTAGCATCGGCAACTAATGAAACATCTGCTCATTGAACATCGCTTTTTAGTATCAATGATACCGTCGATTCAACTAATAACTTAGCAAATGTGCAAGCAGGAACAGAAGATCCAAAATATCCAAATGCTAAATATTGAGGAAAAGATGATATCTCTACAAAAGCTAGATATATAAAACTAAAGATAACCAAAGATTATCCAGCAAATACATCATTAACAATTAATGAAATTTTAGTTAACAAAGGTGTCTATATCCCTGCCGATAACGATCCAAGGTTTGGAGGAGAAAATTACTCAGAAATTTCAAAAGATACCAAACCTGCTAATACATTAGATTCAAATTTAAATACATATTATGAACCTAAAAATGATGCTGGTAAGTTAATTTGGTACATCGAAAAAGGTTATTTTGATAACCGTAATTTAAGGGTTGTTTCAGATGGAGATTCATATGCATCAGTTTATGTAAATATTCTTGATACATCTACAAATGCAGTAGAAAAGAAGTTGGTAGGTAAATTATTTACAAATATTGTTGCATTCAAACTACCACATCAAACAAATAAAGCAATTATATCAGTAGAAATTGATTGAGATGCAAGTAAACCTAAGCCAAAAATTACTGAGTTAATAGGCTATGATATTATCCAAACTGCTGAGACTGATAAAAATACTTTAAAAACCTTAGTTCAAGAAAACATTGAATCAACTTATAACAATTGAACAAACGAATCAAAGACAAATTATGATGCAATTAAGGCTATTGCTCAAGAAGCAATTAAGGATGATGAACTCTTAACACAAAAAACTATTGATGATATTAAAACCAGACTAGAAAATGCTAAATCTTCTGCTTTAACTAAAACAACTAAACAACAACAATTACAAGATATTTTAAATTCTGTATTAGAAAACACTGATAATGTTGTTTATACTCTTGATTCATACAGTAAATATCAAAATGCTATTGATGATATTAAAGCAGCACTGAAAAATACAAATGATTTGACCGATTCTACTGTAACATCACTAAAACAAGCATATCAAAAAGCAAAAGAATCACTGGTTGTTTCTGATGTTCAACAACAAATAGCACAACTTAACATCAAAAATTTCGATACTATTAATAAGTTAGAATATACCGATGCTTCCTATAATCAGTTAAAAGAGAAATCAGATGCATTAAAAGCAGAGTTAAGAAAAACTAATCCATCTGCAGTTGAGTTAAAAAAACTTAATGATGCATATATCCATGCATACAAATCCTTAGTAGCATCAGTCAAAGGTGCTAAATTACTAGCATATAATGAGTATTTAGAAAATGATGCTTATGGATTTACAGATAAATATCAACTTCGCTTTCCTAGCTTATCTAAAAATATTGCTGATTTAATTAATCAACAGAGTGTGGTAATAAGTAACCCTGATGCTACTTCTGACCAAATTGATGAAGCTTTAGCATCGTTGAAAACAACTACTAATAAAGCAATTGAGCAAAGAAATCATTTGATTTCAAAATATCAACTTCTTACCAAAACACAAATTCCTAATACCAACAATATCTATACAACAGATTCATATGCTGATTACAGTCGAGTTTTTAATCAAATTAAAAATAATCTAATCGATGTTCAAAGAATTACTGAAAAACAAATCAATGATGCACAAAGTCAGATAACAAATGCACAAGATATGCTGAAAATTAATCCATCTAATTTAAATAATGCAAAAAAATATGCTCTAGCACAA
>NZ_JBTHHH010000022.1:0-19350 GCF_054353815.1 Mycoplasma sp. AC1221
ACTAAATAAGAAAATTTTGCTGTTAGTATAAAAAATCATTAAAAGTTTAAATTATTAAAATCAAATTTATTATCTGTAATAAAACTTGAAAATTCACTTGAAATCTTATTTTTATATTCATTAAAAAAATTAATTTCATTATGAATATCAGTTAATTCTAAATCACAACCTTTTGATAGTTCCTTAAGTTCAAACAGAATATCATAATTGTTGTTACGATAATTTATAATTTCATTATATAACTCTTGTTTTTGTATAATTTGTTCAACTGAAATATTACTTTTTGATTTATATGCATTTAATTCCATATCAAGAAAATTTTGATGGCTATAAAGTGTTCTTGATTTAACTTCTTCATCATAAAAATATATCTGACTTATCGAAACAAACGGAGGATTATTTTTTAAATTACGATATAACTGTGAATAAATTTCATCAATATCATCTATATTAAAATATTCAGTATCTAAAAATAAGACAGAATCCTTTTCAAAAACCTTGTATAAATCTTCCTTTGCAATATTTAATTTATAAATTTGTGTTGTATCTATATAACTGTCATTATATAGCAATCCATTGCCTGACTTTTTAATTAAAACTTCATATTCATACGGTTTTCTTTGGATTTGTTTTTTATTATATGCACTTCTAGATTTAAGATAGTAAAATGAACCTGTTAGATCGCTGTAAAAGAAAATAACAGGATGTATTCCATAATCTTCTTCAAACCTATCAAATGTAATAGGTTTTTTCGGTAGTATTGGTTTCATATTATATCCGTTTGTTAATTTGTATTCAAAATTTTGTTTTTGTGTCATATTTTCCTTAATTTAATTAAATATCCTTTGTTTATTTATCCTAATTTCTTCCTTATATTGATTATCATTTCCAAATTGTGAATATATTAAATCAATTTTTTCTATAATTATGAAAAAATCTTTGTTTTCTATATCATCGAACTCTTCTGTATTTAACCCGCATCTCAATACATTAATAAATTTACTAAATGAATAGTTTTCATTTCCAGATTCGATATCACTTTTAATTGTAAATGTCTTAGCGACTAATGCTAAATATTGAAAATTTACATCAATATAATGTGCGCTATTATTCGGATGTGCCATTAAGAAATGTTGATTTGGTGTTAGTGCAATTAAATTTTCTAAATAATCTGCTATTTGTGGAAATTTAGACTGTGGAAAGATATGATGCACTTGTGTTGCATCGTTATTATCTGTTAATCCTATAATTTCACTTTTATTGTTATTATATTTTTGATTCAACATTTTTATTGCTTTTTTTGCTTTATCAATTAAGTATTTTCGATATGTTGTCTCATTAATTTTTCTTATTTATAACTTGTACATAGTCATTTCTAGACATATTTTTAGGTTTTAGATCTCTAAAATTTGTTTTATTGTATGTTAAATCATCTAATGTAATAATATTTTTAGACAAATAACCTTTTTTAGTTCCTAAGGATTTATTTACAAATGAAAGTGGATTTATAATTTTAGTAAAAATTCTATAAATTTCTAGGGTTCCTTTAATTTTTGTATTTTGTTTATAAAAATTTGTTAAATGTTCATTTAATATTTAAAGGTATAAGCATTGGTGTTGTTTAAAAAATTCACAAAATAATGATATATATCAGTATCTTTTAAAACCTTTTTGATATACTCACATAAAAAGTTTAGAGCATTCATTGGTCTTAATGCAATATATTCTAAAATTTCTTTATTAGTTACCTTAAAGTGTCTTACATTATTTACTTTGTTTTGTTTTAAAACTCCTGCATATACAAGTAAATTAATAGGTTGTCCAAAATATTTATCGTATTCTCTTGATGATTTATTCGATGGATTTGGTTTGGTAAATAGATTTGAAACATTTATAACTGTATATTCATTAAATCAAATGTCTTTTACTTTAAATGTATCCATTTTATTATTGATATATTCTAAAATACAATCAGAAACTATTGACAAAACATCATATGTACACTTTTGATCAATTCATCTAGAATTTTTTGAAATTCTTAAATCATAATTCTTATCATCGAAGAAATCGCTTAATAATTTATACATCTAATTCAACTCCTTGTTCTTCCCGAATCAAAAAACACTTGAAGAATCAATGTTTATTGAACGAGTTTGATAATTTCGTGCAATATGATAGAACTTTCTAAACTCATCAGTCGAAATATATTCTTTTTGTTTGTCATTTAACTTTAAATTATTCTTAGGTATTAATATTGCTACTGATCCGTTTGTTAGATAACCTTTTGGTTTTGATATTAGCCTAGGTTTATAAGTCATATTAGGTGTTAAATAAGCATTTTCATAATCAAGATATTTATAGACATCTAATTTTTTTGCAACAACTTCCAGGATGTAAGAATCATAATTTTCTATTTCGCTGATACTTTTTCCACTATCATCGATGTTTTTAGACTTCAAGACTCTTATTGTATTTTGTTTGTTATTAATGAGTATTGAATTAGTAATTTGACGGTCTCTAAATACCTTAAAAATATCAAATTCCATTTTTTTATACACAAAATCAAAAAATTCATCACGATAAATAACTCAGTATGGCAATTCCTTGGAGAAAATATAGTCTCTGAATTGATAATTTTCTTGTTTTTTGGGTAATGATTTAATATAAATTCTATCTATAATACATTTTGAAATTGTTATATTAATAGTTTCGATTAAAATATCATCAAATCCTTTTTCGCCAAAATCTATAATTGATGAAATATTAAAATTAACTAATAAGTTACGTGTTTCTTGATATTCTGGTGTATTTAATAAATTTTTCGGCATTATCAGTGAAATGTTCTCGGCTTCTAATAAAGATTTTTCTAAAAATAATCCTGCTAAATTTTTTAAATTTTCTGAATATTGATGTAAATTTTGATATTCAACTTTTTTAATTTTATTTATTTTGGTAAACGGTGGATTTCCAATAAATAAATCAAATTTTTTATTTAATTTTAACATTAAATAATCATCATTTACATATTTAATCTTAAAATTTTCAGGTATATTGTTTTCATAAAGAATCTTTAAAAGTTCTAATGATTCATTATTTATATCAATAATTGTTAAATTCACAATATTATTTTGATATTTTCTAAATAAAATAGGTAAAAAATTACCTGAACCCACTGCAGGTTCTAAAATATTAATTTCTTTCTTTGTAAATTCAGGTAATTGTAAATATATTTGCTATAAAATAATTTGTGGTGTATAAAATGCTGCATAATGATTATGCTTACTATTAGATAATTCAATTATTCTAGATAAACTATTGAAATCATATTTGTGTTTGCTATTTTTAATAAATTTAATTAAATTCTGATGGTTTATTAATTCGTTTTCTTCTATAATTTGTTTTATTTGTTGTTTATTTAAACTTTTCTTCATCAAAAAAACTCTTTCTTAATATTTTTAGCAATTTGTTCAAAGATTACATAGGAACTGATTCACCGATACAATGTCTTATATTCATTTCATTCTTTTTTGAAAAAGCAACTTTTTCTTCATAAGATAACTTATTCAACTGTGACAGAGGAATATTAGTTCATTTAAAATCATTTGGTATAGTCATCATTTTATTAACTCTCTAATAGAAAATACTCTATTTTGATTCGGATGAATTGTATTTTGACTTGCTAGTTGATCGTTTCTAGTATGAATACATGGAGCAACCTTATCAAAACTTTGTCTTTTATACTTATCACCATTTTTATTTTTATTTATTATTATTTTACCATTAATAATTTTATGTGGCTTATTTATATCTTTTAAATTATCAAATGCTGATTGTCCTGGTTTGATATTTTGTATCCATGATTGCATATGGTGTTTATAAGTTCGGAAGCTATGAAAAAAATCATCGTCATCATATTCGCCTCATTTTAAGGTTTTCATATCACCAATAACTTGATAAAGTGTTTTTTCGTCCTGATATTTAGGAAAAAGTTTCTCGACATCAATTTTATCAGCTAATTTCTTGTGAACACCAATGACTAAGGTTCTTGTTCTCGATGAGTTGCTACCATAATTTTTGAAATTTATAATTTTATATTGATACTTATAATCTTTACCTAAACCTTCTTTAATAGCTTCTGATATTGAAACAATTTTTTTGTTATATAAACAACCTGTCTTTCAAAAGGAAGCAACGTTTTCAAAAATAAAAAAAATTTGGTTGAATATTGTTTATTAATTTTATACTTTCTACAATTAAACTATTTCGGTTTATATCATTGTTATTCTTTTTATGATTTGCAACACTCATCCCTTGACACGGCGGAGTAGCAATAATTACATCAACAACATTATTACCAAGCAAATGTCATCTTTGTATCTCATTATATAAATTTTCATAATTTTCTTTAATATCACCTAATAAGTAACCGCTTTGATATTTACATTTATTATTTATTCGTTGTATATTTAAACATTTATCAAGCAATTCGTTTGTAGCGATGCATTCATATCCTTGCTTTTTAAACCCGAAACAACCAACTCCTGCTGATGAAAATAGTGTGATATAAGTTAATTTATTATCAATCATTTTACCCCTTTATTTTATTATATATAAATTTAAAAATTTGTTTTTGCTTTATTTTAATGTTTTATAATTTTATTAAAGGAGTTAATATGTCAGAACAAAAAGATAAAATACAAAAACATTTTGAACCATTAAAACCTTTCAAACCATATGAATCAGTTACCTTTGATCGACTTGAAAATAATTTTGGTGTACATCCAATTATAGTTTTTTTAGATATTTATAAAGATGTTTATTACTACGTTAAAGCGCGAAGTGCCAAAAACAAATTTCATCATAAGCGAGCTAAATTCGAATATGAAATCAAGGTTCCTAAAGCAAAAACTGGTTTATTTATCCATGATAGCTTTATAGATACATCTGAAATTTATAAAATAAGTGACCATGATCTGCATGAAGTTTTTGATGAAGAATCAATTTATTATTTAGAAACAGATTTTTTTAACATCGAACAAATTCATGAGTTATATAAAGGGATAATTGATAATTTAAGTAAAAATCGACCACTTGTATCGCTTTCGCATGTATATATTGATAAAAAAAATCAAGTGCGTGCTAAGACATTATATGCTTGTGATAACTTTTTAAAGCGTGATTATGATTGAGTGCGAGATGATGCAACTTTAACATCAAAACAACGCGAAGCTAAGAAAACTTTATTGCTTGAAATCGAAAAAAAACGTAACAAGGACCCACAAACACTTAAAGAACTACAAAACTTATTAATTTGAATTAAAAGGGAATACCAAGAAGCATTATTTGAATATCAAGGTCGTAGTCGCGAACAAGAGTTGTTAGTTAATCAATTTCCAGATTATGTCGAATTACGAAATAATGATTTAGATTCGTATTGTCATGGGCAATTGCAGGAAATACGTCTTGGTTTAGAAAGTGGAGTTGATACCAGTTTATATTCTAGTGGTCTTTTTGATGCTTGACAGATGGAAGAAATACGACTTGCCTTAGAATCAGGATTAGATTTTAAAGAATTTGCAAATCCAAGTTTATCATGAGAGCAGATGCGAGAAAAACGTAAAGAATTATCGGGTGATAAATTCATTGACGAATCAAATTATAAAGAAATAAAATAATACCTTTTTAGGTATTATTTTTATATTTCTTGTATATCATTTAATTGATAATCAACATTATATCCATTTGCCTTTAATTGATTATATAAATTGGTTGCGTCATTTGGAACAAAGATTTTAGTTGTTTCTTTAAAGAAAGTTCCATCGCTATAAGCAATCAATGTTGATAAGTTAGCTAAACCAGTTCCATCTAAAGTCGCACCTGGTATTTTTGGTTTAAGTAAAATATTCTTGGTTCCTTTGCCATTTGAAAAAATAATTTTAGAGCGAGGCATCGGGATATCTTTTGCTAAAACCATAGCAAATTGTGCTTTATTCATATTATCAGTATCAGTTTCTCATGTATCGGAATTATTATATAAAACAATTCTGGTTAATTTACGTAAGGTTGAATAACCGTGATCTTCATCATAGAAAATCATATTTTTAAGTCCTTTTGCTTCTTTAATTCGAGATAAATCTAAACCAGTCGGATATGAATTTCCAGAAGCATTACGATCGGGTTTCAACCCTGGACCCATTGCACCTTGGAAAATACGTTCATTATTTCTGGTTACATATGCCATACGTAATCCATTATTAATTGTTGTCATATCATTTTCACCATGTCAGTCATCTTCATCAAAAGCAAGTGAATTAAAGGTAATTCTAGTAGTAATTTTTTCATATCGATTATAATCGGAACTTACATTATAGTCTAAGGTATTTACTCAAGCTACATTTCTTAGTGCTCATGGATTAATTGATCATCTTTCATCAAGAGAATTTAAACTGGTATATAACCCAAGTTCATCAATATCTTTATCAGAAATAGCTTCAAGAGCAGATGTGTTAAAGCTATCAAAATATAATTCTAATAAAGGTAAATGTTTAGGCAACACTGATAATAAACTTCTAATATTTTGAGCATCATCATATTTACCGATGTTTAATATTCTAATTCCCATCGGAATATCATTTGCAGCTACCATATTTTTAATAACATTGGTTATTTTAGCAAATGCTTTTTCATTAGCTAAATCAGCAGTCATTATAAATGCTTTTTTAGGCCCATTAGGATTTGCAGTATTCGATGATTCTTTGTTATATTCAGTTACTGAAATTCCATCACCACTTTCAAAACCATATTTTTTATATTTATATGACATATCACCATCATATTTTCTTCACCCAGGATAATTACCACGGGCAATGTCATCAGGACTACGAGTTCATTGTGTATCATATCCTAAAGCTCGCTTTTCAGCATTATTTCGTTTCATTTCAGCAACAACTGAATTGAAAATTGGACTTACTGCAGATGAATCTAGTTCACCTTTATCATTTACATAAACATTTCTTTCATCTTTACTGATATAAAATCCTTTTGCAAGTTCATTTTTAAGGTTTTGTGATAATTCTTTAAACTTACTTGGGTCCATATTCATTGCTATTCATAATCACCCTACTTTTAAATACTCTTTTCCATAACCACGAACTGGTGGGATATATTCTAAAGTATCGGTACGGCTAAATCATTCATCATATTTATTTTGAACTGAATCATACATAAATTTCTTAGCATTACCAGCCTCAATTACATTACGATATTTATCATATAATTGTAAAATTAAATTTAAATCATTAGGACTATTATTTAAATAATTTTGCAATTCATCATGACCTCTAGAAATATATAAGTCTTTATAGTATTCTTGAAGTGGACCAGGTTTTCCTGGAACACCTGCTCAAAGATTACTAAAGGCTTTCAATGATGCTTCTCCATTTGAAACTGTTTGCGCATAGTTTTCAGCATTAAGTTTAACATCTTTTAAATCAGGAACTAATTCAGCACGATATGGTATACGATTGGTTATTCCTTTTTCTTGGTCACTACGTTTATCTACACGTGGCGGAACATCTTCAACAGTAACTTGAATATTACCTACATCTGTTTGCACAGTTTTAGTAACTGTTTTTGGTTGTTGTGGTTTTTCAACAGGTTGTACTGGTTGAATAACTTGTTGTGGTGGGATAATTTCTGGTTTCTTTTCTATTGGTTTAGGAGTTTCGATAACCTTAGGTGGTTCAACTACTTTTGGCTGTTCGATAGTAGGTGGTGGAGTTTCTGTTACTTTTTCTGATGTACCAGGTTTACTAATCGGTTCATTAGTAAGTTGTGGCGGTTTAGGTTCTTCAGGTTTTTTGATTTCCTCTTTTTTTGGAGGTTCTTGTGGTTTTGGTTGTACTTTAATAATATCTTCTTGATGTACATCCGATGGAATAGTTTTGATGTCTTCTTTTTTAGGAGGTTTGGTTGTTTCTGGATCTTTTTGTTTTAGGTTATAATCCTTAGAAGTCTTACTTCCTTCTAAAATAAGGTTACTGCGAGTATCAAAGGTTTGTTGATCACTAACAGTAAATGAGTGATAACTGTTATCAGCAGCAGTTGCAACAATATTAGCAAACACCCCAGATGCAGCTGAGGTTATCACAATAGAAGAAAGAGCAATTAAACTAATTTTTCAGGTCCGTTTCATAATATATCTCCTTATATGATATTATAACACTTTAAGTAATTTTTTATATTTAGTATAATATCAATGATTTATTTAAAAATATTTTATTACTTTTGGAAAACTTAAAAATATTTTTTTTGAAATTTAAAGTAGTAAAATTTATTCAAATTATCTTATATTAACATAATAAGGAGAAATTATGCCATTAAAAATAAAAAAATCCAAGTTTTTATCTAAATTCTTGCTTTTTAATGCTACCACTTCTTTTGTGGCTATATCTGCTGTTGCATGTGGAACAAAAACCGATTCAAATGCAAATGAAGGTGAAAATAAAAAGGAAAATCCTGATAATCCTGGTTCTGGAAATCAAGGAACTAATCCTGGAACAAATCCACAAAATCCTGGTAATACACTTACAAAAAATGAATTACAACAAAAAGTTGAAAAATCTTCTTTAAATGATTTATTTAATGTCGATCTTTCAGGAAATAAGTCAGATGTATATGCTTCAAATGTCGATGTGACAAAGGATGCTATTGCTATTGGTGAACCAGGAAAACTTATTTTAAAATTATCTGCTAAAGAAAATGAAATTCCTCAATTTACCATAACAAATACCAAAGTAGATGATGCTAATGGTAAAATAACTATATTTATGGCTTTTGGTAAAGATGCTGATGTTTATAAAAGTTTTACTATTGATGGATTTAAGAAAAAAGAAGAATTTAACTTTGATCAAACCAAAAATGTTAGTGAAAATGACCAAGTAAACTACTTTATTAATATGAATCAAGATCAACAATTTGATTATGATTGAAATTTAATTAAAAACAGATACCTTAGCGCAGATTCGACTCTTACAAGTAATTTAACTTCGCAACAAAAACAAGAAATTGATGCAAAATTAAAAAAACTGGATATGCCAAATTATGATGAATTAAGAATCAAGGGGTATTCAATTGCAGTCAATGATCAAGGTAAATTGAAATTACAACTTCCTAATATCGGTCCTCGTGTGGCTGCTAACTGAACTGATGCTATTAATAATCCTGAAAATAATACAGGTGTCGCACGAACCATTACTAACCAACAATATTCAGATTTTGCCAAACAATCTTATCATGTAAGTATTAATCATTTTTTATTTACTAAAGATGAAAATCAGCAAAACCTTTTAACTACTGCATTAACAAATAATATAGATTTAGGAAACTTGATAAATAAACTTAAAGATTCAGATACTAAAACAAAATTATTAGACAGATGAAACAAATCAAATGGTAACCGTGGTGTTTGAAAACTTATTCAAGATGATACCGAAAAGCAACTTGTAGCTGACTATGGAAACGAAAAGGAAAATGGTAATGAAAAAGATGCAGTTATATATACTAACTGATTAAAATCTGAATATGATAAAATTTACAAAAAATTAGATGAAACAGCCGGTTTAGATGCAACAGTAAAACAAAAAGTTAAAGATTATATTAGCAAAAATAAACCAACTGATTTCAACCAATTAACTGGTTATCCAAAAAAACAAGAAACTGAAGCCGGAACTGCATCAATAATTGATTATGAAATCAAAGAAGGCCAAAGTTATCCAACCAAATTCTACTTTATCACTAACTACCACGTGGTAAATGGTATAAGTTCTTTACCTGAATTTACCTTAGGATTAACACGTTTAAACAACAATGGTAGTTATATTGGTAATCAATTAAAAACCATTCCTTTTGATCAGCATTTTTCAAATTTTAGCTTTGATAAAAATTCAGTTAAGGTTATTTTAGATGGTCGTGACTTCTTTAAATTTGATCCTACATTAGTTGCAACTAATGCTCAAAATGCAAAAGAATTTTTAGATTTTGCTATCTTTGAAGTAGATGTTGATAAATTACCTCAAAACTTACTAAATGGAAAAACCAAAGAACAATTTGCTAAAGATATGTCAAATGATTATGTAAACAATACAAATAAAGTATCATTTCCTACTTTTGATTACTTATCACAAAGTGGTTATGATAGTGTAGATGGGCCAATTATTAAACGTCAAATTGATGATCACAAGAAAAAACCTGTTTCTGATTACAACTTACTTTACCTTGTTGGTTTTCCAGCAACACAAACTAAATCACAAGGGTTTGTCGACTTCTTTTTACAAGAAGGTGATGGACAAAATACAAATAAAGATTTAATAACTAATGCTCCTTATTCATATTCATTATGAACCAATGCCAACCGTTCTTTATACGGAAAAAGTTCAACAGATTTAGCAAATAATCCAAGAGCACAACGTGGTGGATTTTTATCACATTCAAATGTACTTTCTGAATTTAAAGACCGCAAAGGTGTCTTTGATCGCTTTTTAGCACTTCCGTTTTTATCTTATGGTGATAATAAACCGAATCTATTTACATCAAAAGATGATGGAAAAGAATACTACCATTCAGGACTATCATATGCGATAAGAGACTTTAATGTCGGTGGTGGTGCATCCGGGACTGGTGTTAGAACTAAGAAAAACGAATTAGTTGCTTTAGTTGATTCAGTATTCTTTGTCTCAAGGGTTACTATTGCTACAGCATTGCGTTCATCGGGTGTTAACTACGATGGAGCATTTGGTGATTACAACACCCCTCAATATGATGTTATTTATGGTGGAGGTAAAGATCAAAATAATTCCTTTAAGCAAGCTCTTGAAAAACTTTATGGAACAAATTACAAAACACACCTTTTTGATAAAGGAGTAAATTCTGCATACTCAGATCATGCATTCAAGGATAATGTAAATGCAAAAAGTTAGAACACGTTATGCACCAAGTCCTACCGGTTATTTACATATCGGAGGAGCTCGAACAGCTTTATTTAACTATTTATTTGCAAAACATTATAATGGAACATTTATCTTCCGTCTTGAAGATACAGATGTCAAACGCAATGTTATCGGTGGTGAAGCATCACAGATAGATAATTTGGCTTGATTAGGTATCATACCTGACGAATCACCTTTAAAACCAAACCCAAAATATGGCCAATATCGACAAAGCGAAAAACTAGGTCGCTACCAACAAGTTGCAAATATGTTGTTAGAACTAGGATTTGCTTATAAAGCATATGATACAACCGAAGAATTAGAAGCACAAAAGCAAGAAAGCGATGCAAAAGGTATTCCTAGTTTTCGTTATAATCGCAATTGATTAAAAATCTCCGATGCAGAAAAACAAATTCGTGATCAAAATGGTGCTTATTCGATTCGCTTAGCGATGCCAAAAAATCAAGTTTATCAATGAAATGATATAGTACGTGGACAAATAAGTTTTAACTCAGATGAAATTGGTGATTGAGTAATTATCAAATCCGATGGATATCCTACTTATAACTTTGCAGTAGTAATCGATGATTATGATATGCAGATTACACATATTTTAAGAGGTGAAGAGCATATCGGAAACACACCAAAACAAATTGCTTTATATCAAATGCTTAAATGAAATATGCCTGAATTTGGACATCTTACCATCATTACTAATATGGAAGGTAAAAAACTCTCTAAGCGTGATACATCATTAAAACAGTTTATAGAAGATTATAAAAATGAAGGATATTTACCTCAAGCAATATTTAACTTTTTATCATTATTAGGTTGAACTGCAGCAGATGCTAATGAAATGATGTCGCATTATGAAAATATTATAAAATTCGATCCAAATAGATTAAGCAAAAGTCCATCAAAATTCGATATTTTGAAAATGAATTGATTTTCAAAACAATATATGAAAAATCAAGATAACAATGAAATTTTAAAACATTTATCACTTGATAATAGTAATAAAAGTTTACAATGAATTAATTTATTTATCGATACATTTAAGCAAAGTGTTATCACATATTCTGAAATGAATCAAAATTTAATGCTTTATCTTAATCCTGTTGATAAGCACTTTGAATTTAATGATAACGAAAATAAAGTTATCAATGAATTTAAAAATCATATAGACTTTAATAACTTTAGTATCGAAAATATTCAAGATGCAATCAATACCACTTCAAATAACTTAAACATTAAAGGTAAAAATCTTTTTATGCCCATACGTCTTGCAACTACATCGCAACAACATGGTCCTGAACTAGCAAAAGCAATATATTTATATGGACCAGAATTTATCAAGGATGCATTAAAAAAATATGAAAATTAATTTTAAATCAACAACAAAACAAAATGGTGAATCAAAAGATATTGATTTTATTTCTGTGTTAGATTATGAATTTGATGATGGTTATCATATTTTAACATTCAGCGAACCTTCACAAGGAATTCGAAATAGAATCGAAATATCAGAAACCAATATCAATATTTATGCAGGTGCTACAACCGTATATTTAAAATACCAAAAAGAATTTAAGTTTTTATTAGATCTTGAAGGTTATAATTGACGCAACCAAGCAATCGAACTGGTATCAAATTGGTTTTATAAAAACTTTGCTGATGATTTATTTGAATTCACTTATACACTAGCTAAAGATGGACAACTTTTAGGTGAGTATGCCATTAATTTAACCTTAATTAAGGATTAAAAATATCCCGAAAAACTTGTTTTTTTTGGGATATTTTTTAATTATTGTTAAGTAATTGGATATGGATAACATTTTTTGTTATAACATCTGTTTTTGCTTTATATGCATCACTTGCACCCAAATATATTGGTTTTAATGCAAAAGTAATATCTACAAACTTGTTTTTACCATATTCAATTTTTGATGCATTTATAATTTCAATTTGATAATAACTGCGTGCTACAGCTGGATTATAGGCATCTTTTATAACATTATAATTATCATTAATAAACTTGATTAAATTAGTATATTTATCAAGATAATCTACTTTTTCTTGAGAATTTGCTTTATTATTTATTGATGCAACCATTTGCTCAGCACTCTCGGTTGCAGTTGATTTAAGACCATATGAAGAATTAACAGTTAAATAATCTGCTGATGCATATAATTTTGCTTGCCTTGATAAATATGTATATCAATCTTTTGCATCTTTGTTAGTATAATTATTAAATCCGACTAATCACAAAGGTGTAATTTGGTTAGTATATTTATCTTCAGCATTAGTTGGATTGAATCAAAACATTATTTTATATTGAATCATACCTAATGGAGCATATGCAGTGGTTTTATATGGTTTATAGACATTTTCATCATCCTTATATTTAACAAAATATGCTTTAAAAACACTTGTATCATAACTTTTTAGTCCATCATCGATATCAATAAAGTTTTGTAGCGATGCATCGTTTAGATCAACGATAATAGCAGGTTTTCCAAAAGATGAATCTAAATCATCAATGTTACTATATTTAGCATCTTTATATGCATCATCAAAGTCCTTGGTGGATTTTTTAATACCTGTTTTTGAGATATGTACTAATGGATCGAATAATAATGTGTTAGTTTTATTAGCAATAATTCAAGCTTTTGAGTATAGATTTTCAATTTTAAAAGTTTTTTCAATTGAATGATTATTTCCACTACTTAATTTCAAAGTCAGCGATAATGTACCATTTAATTCATTTAGATTACTAAATTTACTTTCATCAAAATTAAATGTTATTTCATTATCGAATCCATTTTTATTTGAAAAATTAAAGTATTTAAATAAGTCTTTATCTGCTAATAAAACTTTTTTAATACCAGATGCTCATCAACGTTTTTTTAGTGTTAAGTGATTGATTGAATTAATTAAACTGTTTAACTCATCAACACTAAGCTGTGCTTTTGTAGTAGGTTTAGCTATAGTTGTAAATGACTTATTTTCGTTAATATGTACACTACCAATTCCGATAACTTTATAAGTTGTTGCAAAATCTAAATTTAAAGTTTTTATTTCTAATTTATTAGTATTCGGATTTCATATACTATTTAAATTAATAAAATCTTCCGAGTCATTTTTTTGTATAACAATATTTGGAGACTGTTTATAGATAAATGTATTAACAGTGTTATTACTTTGTAAATCTAAAATAATATTATGTTGATAATTAAATTTATCATATGAATAGTTTATTGTATTTATATTATTTGTTGTTGGTTTACTTGCATCAACTCTTAATGTATCGTTACCTTTATTATTTTTATTTACAAAAATAGGTTTTGAATTTAAATATACTCTTGCGATGCTGTATGTTCCAGACGGAAAATTATTAATCTGTAAGCTTCCTGTATATTTATCATTTGTTTTAGTTAAATTTATATTTCATAAACCACCAAAATCACTTTTTATATCAACTGAAACAGGATTACTTGAATCAGGTGATAAACTAAGTGAAACATTTAAATTATTATTAGTATTAGTCATTTCAACATTTTGATATCTGGTGGTGTTAATATGTGTATCAATGATAAAAGAAGCACCTTGTTTTAAGGTAAAAGTAAGTGTTCCGTGTTGACTTTGTCCATCACCATTAGTTAATTTTAATGCTTTGAGTTTATATGTTTTATTTGGTTCTAAATCATAATAATGTCCTTCATCAGCTTCTTCAGGATCATTTTTAACAAAGATGCGAATATTATCTAAACTTAATTGATTGTTATTATTTTCCTTAGGTGTAGCAAAAAAATCTAAATTGTAGTCTTTATTTGCACTTTCATCAGTAAATTCTGCTGTAAAGAAATACTGAGATCGATGAAGTGGAAATAAATCAATAACACCAAAATCTAATGACATCACATCAGATGAATCAGCTGAAACTTTATCTTCAAAAGTATATCCTAAACTATTTAATATTACCGGACGATTTCAGTCCAAGGTGGTAAATGATTTTTGTGATTCATCAGTTGGTAATGTTAAAGTTTTATCATTTAGTGTAACTGAATTTACAAAATACTTTGTATGAAAATCAAGATTATCAAGCACAATTTCAACATATGATTCTGATGGATTATAATCACTAAATTTATAAACTTTATTATCTAAATTTACTTCAAATTCATGATGGTTTTCATTTAAAAGATCGTTTGAACTAAAGTCAATATGCACTGTAGCAGAAGTAGCAGTGATATCTTTATAAGTTATTTTGCTAATTGCAAATGAATCAATAGTAACTTCTTTTGATGTTGTAAAAGAAAGTTGGTTTTCTTGGTTTAATGCTATATCATTGTTATTTAAAGTTAATTTAGTTAGTTTGTAAGTTGTCTGAGGTTTTAGTGAATCTATTTGAAGCAATATCTTATGGTTTGATAAATATTTAAATTTATTATGTTTGGTTGTTATATCGTTGTTTGTTAAATCTACCGATAATGATGCTAATTCATTGTCTGTTATATCGCGGTTTAAATTAAACTCGATTGCAGCAGTATTTTTGCTTTTTGATACCAAATGTGCTTGATTAACTTGCAATGCATTAGAAGTGGTTGTAAAGGTGTGATTCAAGGATTTTATTGATAATGTCTTACCTTGATAACTTATAGAATTGATAGTATATGATTTTTGTGGGGTTAAATTAGTTAAAGTAAAATTGTAACTTTGAGTTTCTTGATTAAATGAAACTAAAATAGGTTGACTGTAATCACTTACTTCTACATTTAATTGTGTAGCATCTAAATTATTATCTGTCAAAGAGAATGTGATTGATAAACTGTTGTGACTAATCGAACTTGCTTGTAATGATTCAACTACATTTTCTGCTTTTGTCTTAAAACTAAAATCAAATGATGGAAATTCTTTATCATTTACTATCAATTTATTTAACTTATATGTTGTATTTGTGTTTAGGTTTTCTAATTCAAAAGTTACTTCTTTTGTTTGTTTGTTAAATGACGAAGAAGTGTAGTTTTGATTATTTAATGTTAATATAAAATTACTTGCATCTAAAATATCAGATGATGTGTGAATCTTAATTTTTAATATAGCAGATGTTGTATGAACATTAGATGTTTGAACAGATTCGATTTTATATGATTCTTGTTTGTCAATAGGTTGAGATTTTTCACTTTCAGGATCAGGTTCATTTTTTTTTGGTGGTGTCAAATCACTTTGTTGTGTAGTTGTAAAAGAAAAATTATTGACATCTGAATTTAAAACACTATTTTTAAATTCTAATTTTATAAATGTATAGATAGTAGCAGGATTTAAATCATTTAAGTTAAATGTAATTTCTTTTTGGTTATTAGATGTTTTTATCTCAAAAGCTATATAAGAAGTGTTATTAAATGTTATTTTAAAATCCGTTGCATTATTATATTCAGGTTTGCTTGCATCAATTACGGCTTTTATTTTTGCTGATTTTGATGTTGTTTGTAATGTTGATAAATTAATTAATTTTGGATTTATAATTACTTGCTTTGGTTTATTATCAGTTTGATTAGAACATGCAGTAACTAATATTACCGTTGATGAAGTAATCCCTGATAATAAAAGAAAAATTTTCTGGTGTCTTTTTTTCATTTAAACCTTTCTTAAAATTAAGATATAAGAATAAAGATATAAATTTCACTTTATATCTTTATTTGCATAATAAATTTAGTGTTATAAATATAAAAAATAAAAATGAAAAATTACTTTGATTAAATTACTTATTATTGAAAAGTATAAACAAGATAAACACTAAATAAATTCTTTGCTCTATAATTATATATTTTTATTTGTAATTTACGATAAATAAATGAAAATTTTTCCATTATTTAACCATAAATATATTATAACTATCTTATTTAAATATATAAAACAGATAAGAAAATCTTGTGCAACTTATATCAACATTATTGATTCAGTGTTCTATTTGACTGGTTTTATAAAATACACTAAGAGATTTGAACAATATTTCATTATACACGGAAATTTTTCAACAATTAATAAAGAAATATAATTTTATAATTATCTAAGTATATTTATAAAATATTGATTTATCATATTAATTAAGTCTTTGATTAATCAATATGATCTTGGAATCATTCGCTAATCTTTGTTAATATTTGTTTCTACGGATATAGTTTTAGAAACAATATATTCATATAATTTATAAAATCAGTTAACTAATTAAATATCAAAAAGCAGAAATTAATTTTCTGCTTTTTGTTCTTGCTCTTGTGCTTTTGAATCTTTATTCTTTTCTTTGCGAGGAGCAGCAATTCATGAAATAACAACTCCAACAACTGCTAGAATACCAATTACAATCGATGTAATAATTATAGCTGCTGTAGTAGATTTAGATTCTGGTTCTTCAATCACTTCTTTTTGAGTTGCTATTTTTTCGGTTATCTTTAGTTGTACCTTTTTAAGATCTTCTATTGTCGCTGCTTTTTGTACTTCATTTGAAAGAACTTGGACTTCATCGTTGTCGCTTATTTTTTTAATTTCACGATTTAATTTCTCTTTAAAGTTTTGTATCAGTTCTTGGTTATTTATTTGACTTCAGACATTTATAAACAATGTAGATAAATCTTGTAATTTATCAGATGGTAATGTTTCACCAGTTTTAGCATTATTGATTTCTGCTAATTTTTCATTTGCAACATCTTGAACTGATTTTTTGGTATTTTTATCTTTTTCATTAGGTAACTTGCTTATAAGTTCTTTTAATTTATTCTCTGCATCTGATAATTTAGATGATTCTATAACTAACTTATTAATTGAATTTTTTAAATCTGAATTAACTTGATCTTCTTGCGCTTGTGTAATTGATGTACCATTAGTTAATAAATCTTGCAGTTGATTTATAAGTTTTGTTTTTTCATCTGAAAACTGTTTAAATGAATCCACAGTGAAAAATGCATTTTCTTTTCAGGTGTTTTCAATTTCTAATTTAAGTGAATTAATATTAGTGGTGTTAAGATCTTTAATAGCAGGTTGAATCAATGTTGCATCAAGGAAAATTTCAGTTAATTTAGTTAATTGTTCTGTTTTTTGATTATTATCTTTTGCATCTGCATAAGATTTTTTAAAGTCTGCTACTTTTTTATCAATTTCTGTTTGAACTTCTGCGGCACCATCATTTTTTATTTTTGTTGTTAAATCTGTTATGATTTTATAAACATCATCTAATTTTGCATCATTTATCACTAATTGATAATTATAATGAATAATTTTTGAATTTGCTAGTCTTACATCAAAAACAGTAATTTCTTTTTTGTCAAGTTTTTCATCAAGAATTTTCTTCTCATCATCTACTATTTTTTTATATTTACTAAAAGATTCATCAGTGAAAATGCTATTTGCGTTAGTTAAAATTGACGCTATAAGTTGTTTGTATCCATCTTTTGCTTCTTGTAACTCTTTTGTTTCCTGTTTTGATGAATTTTTATTATCTGAATTGGTTTTCTTATCTGATTCATTTGTTTTAACTTCATTATCACCATCAAAATATTTTAATGGTGCTAATGACATATGCATTGATTGAGTTTTAACTGGAACATTCTTTACCGAAATATAAGAAGCAACAACTGCAGTTGTCGCTACTGCTGTGACACTAGATGAAATTAGTAAAAGCGATATTAATTTCTTTTTGATTTTCATTTTACTCCATTTATTTATATAAATATATCGAATTATTTTATGATACACGATATTATTATTATATCAAAATTTTATATATAAGATTTAGTGAATTTATTATTTTTTTATCTATTTTAAGGAAATATTTTCAATTGAAATTTAAAACTTACATAACTATACCGCTATCTTCTTCAATAACTAAGTCATTCTCTTGTTTATTATCAACATCTGAATTTTCATCATTATCTGATTTACTTTCTTTATCTATATTTTTAACAATTTTAACATTTATTTCATTCTTAGTCTCTTTCACATCTTCATTTAATGAAGATATATTAGGATTGAGAATATCATTAAAAACGATATTTATTTTGTCATTAAAATTTTCATTAAATATGTTAATTACATCGATATCTGCTTTATTAATATCATAATTACTATCATTTTCAGAATCTGCTCAATAATTTTTATATTTATTCTTTATATCTAGTTCATTAAAAATACATTCTCTTATTTGCTGCATCTTTAATCCATCTAAATTATTATCATAATAGTCTTTTATATCAATTTTTGCTTATAAACCTATTCTAATTTGCTGCATTTGATCGTATTCTCATTTTGAATCCAAATATTTATCAACATCAACTGATGCTTGTAAACCTAAATAAATTTGTTCAAGTTG
>NZ_JBTHHH010000023.1:0-16790 GCF_054353815.1 Mycoplasma sp. AC1221
GAATTCAATTTTTAACAAAACACATTTTTAGTACCACAAAAGTGTCCATGTTTAGTTTTTGCACATTAGCAAACACAAATTTTATACATAAATATAGTATAAACTTGAACAACTTATTTAATCAAACTTTTATATATAATATAATTCTTATTATTAATATTTTTATGTATATAATGCATCATAAAAGAGGGATAAATGGAAAAATTAAAATATGTTAATGGTAAATCTATGTTGATAAATCGCAAAAACAAACTAGATCAATATTTTACTAAACATAATATTGCCCAAAGTCTTTATCATAAAACAAGAGAAATTATTTCATAATATGAAGATATAAACAAATATCTTTGAATTGAACCTAGTACAGGTGAAGGGTGTTTTTTGGATTTATTACCAATTAATAAAAGAATTGGTATAGATTTAGACCCAAAAAGAAGTGATGTTATAAAAAGTAATTACTTAAAATATCAACTTCCTAATAAACCATTTATAGTTATTGGTAATCCCCCATTTGGACATCGTGGAGTTTTGGCTCTAGAGTTTATAAATTATTCCAAGGATGCAGATTTTGTTTGCTTCATATTACCAATGTTTTTTGATAGCAAAGGAAAAGGTAGTGTACGATATCGTGTAAAAGGTTTAAATTTAATCTATAGTGAACAGTTACCTAAGAATTCTTTTTATACTTCTGATAACTCTGATGTAGATGTTAAGTGTGTATTTCAAATATGATCGAAAAATCATATAAATGATAAATTAAATACTTTTAATTGGTATTCATTAGGTAAAAAGAACCCTTTTAGTAAGTATTTAGATATATATACAGTATCTACTGCTAAAAATCGTGAATGTGGTAAGCGCTGGATTTTTGAAGAGAAAGCTGATTTTTATCTTGCATCGACATTTTTTAAGAGAAATTCAGTTGTATATGACTTTAATGATGTTAAATATGGTAGTGGGGTAGCAATTAAGATAAAAACATCTGATGCAAAAATAGCAGATAATCTTAAAAACATTTTAATCAATGCAGACTGAAATAAATATAGTTCGCTTGCTACAAATTCATGTAGACATATTGGTAAAAGCCATATTTATGATTTACTGTTAGATAATGGCTTTGAAATGGAGTTTTAATGGATATAAATAATTTATTACTAAAAATTATTGAAGATAAATATCATCGATTAGGTTTGGATAAAAAGAATACAGAAAATATTTTTTGAAAGATTATTGAGTTCGAAGGAAATGCAATTGGTAGCATTGGTGAAGAGTTTGTTAAACAAATTCTTAAAAAACTTAATATAGATTTTGATGCATCAAAAAATGAAAAAGCATTCATAATGAATATGATATTGTAATTGAAAAACCAAGAAAAATCTTGCTGGAAATTAAATCGGCAAGATTAGGTAGTAAAAATCAGACCTTTCAATTCAGTGGATTAAATCCGAATTATAATTATGATTATTTAATATGCATCGGGTTTTCTTTAACCAATGCTTATTATCGTATTATCCCAAAGACTAGTTTTAAATACATCCATCAAAAAGAACAACGTGGTCACTGAATAAATATCGATGGTAAATTAAAAAAAATTAGTAGAAATGAATCCTGATAATAAGGTTAATTACAAATTAACCTTATCTATTTCAAAGATGAAAGATATTTCGAATTTTAGTAATGAACTTGTATCAATTTTATAAAAACATCTAGAAACTAGATGTTTAATTTTCATTGTCTAAAATGATATCTTCTGCTTTCTGCATCATTTCTTTTAAAAGATTTAAAACATCCTTGTACGAACTAGCATCACCTACTTTAAAACTCTTAGTATAATCAAATGAACCCGAATTTATTTCAGTATTAATTACAGGAAGCAATTTATAGGTATTTATCATCAATTTGTTTACTTTTTGTAATAACTGAGAATCCTGATTTAAAATAATTTTATCAACAGCTTTTTCAATTTCAAACTGAGTTTTTGTTTTTACTGATTTATTTTTAACTTCTTGTCATTGATTGATATAAAGTTTTGTAAATGAAGTAGTTAGAGTTTGCTTATTTTCGCTGCTGCAAGATGCAACAATTGCTACAGGAGTAATTGATGCAACCAGTCCACTAGTAACAAAAAACTTTGCTTTAAATTTCACTTTTTCTCCTTTTTTAAATTATACCATCTTCTATGGTATGTTGTAATAGTAAAGATTTGTATATCATATGAATATGGTAAAATAAATCAAGGAGGAAATATGAATGAAATACAAAAATTAAAAGAAATGCAAGCAAGCTTACAAGTGTTTTATCAAAAAATTAATAACATCCACTGAAACATTAAAGGATTAGAATTCTTTGAAATTCATGCACAAAGTGATAAATTAAAAGATGATGTTTTAAATTTTGTAGATGAGATTGCTGAAAAAGTTGTTATGAAAGGTGAAGTCGCTTTAGGAAGTTATACAGAAGTGCTAGAAGCTTCTAAAATCACTGAATTAACTTCACAAATCTTTGATTATAAACAAGCTCTTAAAGTGCTTGTGAATGATTTAAAAATACTTTTACAACTTGCTGAAAGTTTTGAATGAAGTGCTAGAGTTCAACCTATTTTTGATGAAGTGCTATTATCATTAGATAAATGATTATGACAATTTGATGCGATGTCAAAATAGTATAAAAAATCCGGGGAACCGGATTTTATTATGCTTATTATAAGTTAGCAAAGTAAATAACTGTTCTAACAAGTTGTGATACATATGACATTTCATTGTCATATCATGAGAAGAGTTTATATAAGTTACCTTCTGGCGATTCTTTGATTGAAGTTAATTTTGAATCAAATACTGATCCATGTGTTTCTTTAATAATATCAGAAGAAACAATTTCATCGGTTTCATATCTGAAACTTTCTGATTCTGCTGCTTTCATTGCTGCATTAATTTCTTCAACTGTAGGTTGTTTTTCTAATAAAACAGTTAAGTCTACTAATGAACCTGTAATTAATGGTACACGAATTGCTGAACCGTCTAATTTTCCTGCTGCTTCTTTAACTACTAAACCAATTGCTTTTGCTGCTCCTGTTGAAGTAGGAACCATATTTGCTGCTGCTGCACGAGCTCTACGTAAGTCTCTATGTGGAGCATCTTGAAGTCTTTGATCTCCTGTGTATGCATGGATAGTAGTCATAAATCCAGATTTAATACCAAAGTTATCGACTAAAACTTTAACCATAGGTGCTAATGAGTTTGTTGTACATGATGCTGCAGAGATAAGTGTATCATCACTTGTTAATTCATTGTGGTTTACATTAAATACAATAGTTTTAACATCTTTTTCTGATGGTGCAGAAACAACAACTTTTTTAGCACCCGCTTTTAAGTGTTTTGAAGCACCATCTCTTTTAGTAAAGAATCCAGTTGATTCAATAACTACATCAATTCCAAGTTCACCTCATGGAAGATTTTCAGGATCTCTTTCTGCGAATACTTTAATTTCTTTCCCATCGACAACGATAGCACCATCTTTAGCTACTACTTCAACACCTAATTTACCAAATGCTGTATCGTATTTTAATAAGTGTGCTAGGGTTTTTGAATCTGTAAGATCGTTAACTGCAACAACTTCTAAGTTTGAATTTTGTTCTAATAATCTACGGAAAAATAATCTACCAATTCTTCCGAATCCGTTAATTGCTACTTTTTTCATATTTTACCTTTCTGTTAATTAAAATGTATATCTTGCATATTATAAACTTTTTTTAAAATAAAAAATATAAATATATAGATATGATGGATTGATGAGGATGGTGGGAAATAGTTGTTATTGTTGCCATTTTATTATATTTAGATAATTTAGATAACTTGTTAAATTCTCTTACAAATATTTTTTATAAAAGTGAGTTGAATTTCGAAGAATTAGATTATAATTTTATCTTATATTCAATTTATTATTGAATTTATATACAACTTTTTATATTCTTTATTTAAATAATTTTGTGTGTATGAAAGTAAAATAATTACGACAACAAGTAATGTGATTATTCATAAATTTGTAAAATATATTGGTGTTTCTTTAGGTACATCGAAACTATTGATACTTCAATTTGGGTAACTTTTTCGGTGCCAATTTGAAAAGGCACTAATATTCATTAGTAGATTTAAATTAAACGGAGATAATACTAATACAAAAAGAATCATTAATACCACTAATAAAAAGAAAGATTTAAGTTTTTTTGTTAATTCAGATTTATTTATTATTGTAATTTTAACAAATAAAAATATGCTAATAAGAAATGCAGTTATAATAAAAACATAATTTAATACATTAAATCAATATTTCACCACATACACATCATATAAATAAGGAGAAGAAAGAAAAGTATCAATTAATAAATTAATAATTAAAATTACTAAATACAATGTTACAAAAAATAATGCAGATATATTTAAGGATTTAATGACTTTTAAATTAGATGTTTCTTTCTTGTCATTTGAAATTATATTAGAAACCAATGCACTTTCTATCTTAGGTTGTTGTAAAACTTTTTCCTCTTTTATAATTTCTTGTGTTTGTGCTTTCACTTTTGCTGGTTTTAATTTAACCATTGATATACCTAATAAAACTGTAATAGGAACCTGAATAAACAATCCGATAATTGATATACCTGTTGGTAATCAAGACACAAGTTGTGCAATAAGAATCAAAGCAAAATTTGATATAGCAAAAGCTCTTGTTTTTGCTATTGTTTCATCTTTTTTAGCATCTTGCAATGTAATTGCAAAAATTGATATCAACATTGCTATAACTGATAAATATATAAAGATGTTCATAATTTTAAATACTGCATATATTATATTGCTTGTAATGACATATTCAGGGTTATATGAAACTCTACCATATGCATTTACTCGTGTAAAAATTAAAATAGTTGTTATTAATCAAAATAACATAGTTACTGAACTTAACACCAAAGTTGATAAGTTCATTTTAAACAGGGTTAATTTTCTTGGCATAGTTTAGTTCCTTTCTTTCTTAATGATAGAACAAAAAAAAAAAAAAAAACAGAAAGCCAAAAATGTGGGCAATTTTCTGTTTATTTGTGGAATAAAATTTGTATATTTTCATATTCAATGAAAAAGAGATAAAAATACATTATGCAGCTTGATTATTATGCTGTGTATTATTCACAACATCTTGTTCATTTGAATCAGCAGGTCATTCTAAAAGTGTGTCTAAAACTATCGGAATACCTTTTGGATCTTTTGATTCATTAAGTTTTTTATTTAATGAATAAATATCACTGTGACCTTTGAAATAAATAGGATTCTTAGGATCTGTTGATACATAAGCAATAATTAAACTAAAGTGCTTATTGTTTTCTTTAGTCTTTTGTTTTTGGTATGCTTCTACATATTCTTTATAAGCATTTTTGATGTATTCTGTTTTTGCTGGAGCATTTGTTGTGCTGTTATTTTGATTTAATGCTTTTACTTCAATATGTATTTCGTGATTGTTGTATTTAATGATAAAATCAACAAAAGATGTTCTTAGTTCCTGATCTGCGATGTATTCAAAACCAATTCCTTTAAAAGGAATGTTTTTAGTAAACATAATTTCTACATTATTTTTATTATCAGATTTTGCTTTAGAGTGTTTATTATCTCAAGCATTTAACTTCTCGATAAAAATTTTCTCAGGTACTGAATCATAAACAAGTTCTAATTTATTTGAATCCTTTTGATTTGCATCAAGTTTTTCTTTTTTATATGCATAATTATTATTAAAAATCTCTTGGGTTCGCTCATCTTGTAAGATTTGGATGCGCTCTTCTAATGTTGATTTGTCATCAACAGCAAAAACTAAGTTATTTTGTTCATTTTTTTGTTTCTTTAAACTTTTCTTTAAATTAACAAAAACTGGTAATTTAATTTGAATAAATAGATATCACAGCATTGTGTGATTGATTTGCTGATTAAGTTTATTTTCAGTAAAGAAATTATTGATGTGTTTTTTAATGTTTTCATTTAAATAATCTTTATGTTTTTTGAGTTCTTTTAGGTTAAAAATTTCAATTTCAATTAAATTTTTAACCTTATATGTAACAAAGTGTCCATCACCATAATCTCTTTTTTCAGCTACAATAAATTTATTTTGCTTAAATTCATTTAGTATATTTTGATATTCTTTTGTAAAATCATCAACTAAAAACTTATTTATCTCATCGATAGCTTGTTTTTGATATTCATTTTCATCAACTTCATTTCATTTAACAAAGTTTTCTATATGCCCAGAGATAAAGGTTTTGTTTTTATATTTATCCTTAAGAACAAGTTTTTGGTATTGTTGATCTTTAATGTCTACATTACTATAAATATAGTATTCTAATGCAGCACTGTTTGCTGGTAAGTTGTCAACAGGAACAGGATTTCTTTTAATTCTTCCTAATGTTTGTGTATTTAGTGTCCCTGAATACACATTACGCAGTTGCACTAACATACAAGCTCTAGGAATATTCCATCCTGTTGCGGGTCCAATTTTGAAAATGATAACATCAACTGGTGAATTATTTCTAGAGATATCAAAAAGTGTATCACCACCTGCTAATCTAATATTAGAATCTATTACAGTAAAACAATCAGATTTAGTGTTATCAAAATATTTAACTCATTTTAAGTTATTTTCTTCTAATACTTTGATAATCATATCGATGTTTTGATTAAATTTTGCACTTTTTTCTTTGTCTTTGCTATCGTTATTAACTTGAATTAGCATCGCTGCATTGATTCCGATGAGGTGGGGTTGATTGATGTTATCATTGTATTTTTGTTTGATTTCTTTAAACTTTTCACAAGCTTTTCTTAAAATGATTTCATCATCTAAAACATCTAAACTACTAATGTTGACATTATAGTTCTTTTTAGTTTTTAAAAGTTGTATATTATCATTTTGTAAACTTTGATGTTCAAGTTCCACTAAGTTTTCACCACTCTTAGGTGAAGCACTCATTTTTACCACAAATGCGGCAGCTGATTGCATTTTGGCTTCATAATTCTTTTCTTCTTCAGATTCGCGGATTTTAATGTCTGCATCTCCTCCGTGGTGTGCTTCATCGCGGATGTAGATAAGTTTGTATTTATTGTTTCTAATTTGATCTAAAAACTTATCTACTGCTCCGTAGATGGTATAAAGACTTTTGGCTGTAAATGATGAACTACCAGCAATAAAAACATTGTTTTCTTCAGCAAAAAACTCAAATGTTTGTTCGGTCTTTTTAGTTTTTGCTTTAGCAGAAGGGGATTTAAGTCGTTTGATTACCAAGTCTTTGTTTTTGATGTATTGTTTGTAATTATTAAAACTCTTTTCAAGTTGTTGAGGTAAACAAGCAGTTGAGAGTGTATTTATATAAAATACTAATTTTTCATCAGGGTTATCTTTTGATCACTCAACAAGATGATCGATAAAATTTAAAATCATAAAAGTTTTACCAGAACCTGTAGGTGCTTTAAAAATTTGATAATCAACTGTATTGCTTTCTAAACTTGAAATAGCATAAGAAGTGAGTTCGCTAACAACTTCTGTTTGTGAATTAGTTAGTTCCATTATTCTCCTTTAATTTTCTTTGGTTTTTGTAATTTGTTGATATTCTTCTTCATTTAAAGGGATAAATTTATTATCTTGTATTATCAAATATTCAGTTAGCTTACCATTTTTTCTAAATTAGAATATTCATATGCTAATCAAAACATTTCACTATCGATTCCGTTAGTTAATAATTCTTTATCTAAAATATTTTTTAGTTCGGTTGTTTTGTATGCTTTAATCATTTTTGACTCCTTGTATTGTTTATGCTTTATCTTTCTTGTGGATTTAAAGAAAGTAAATCATTTAATAAATTCTTTATATGATTTTGATTATTTATATCTAAATTAGGTATACCAAAATCTTTTAGTAATTGTATAAGTTTTTTAATTATGTTATCTGTTTCATCCTTAGTATCAGGTGAAACATCCATATATTCAATATCGTAGACATTTAAATTGGTTTTATAAGGTTTGTTTTTGTTGATTCATTCAAAAGTTTGATTATCTGTAGAGACACCATTGTTGATTCGATATAAACGTTCATAATTAACACTTTTTGCTATTTCATTTTGATTATTAGTTACAAGTGTATATGTTCTATTACCACCATCTTCTCTGTTTAAATCTAAAACAGCATGACCTGTGGTTCCGGAACCAGCAAAGAAGTCTAGAACGCGCGAATTGCCGCTTTTTTCAACAAGTTTTATTAAATATTTTATTAACCTTACAGGTTTAGGTGTATCAAAAGCATTTTTATATAAAATTTCATTAATTTCGTTTTTTGATTCGTGAGTATGTCCCACTACTTCAAAGTTCAATATAGTTTTTGAAATAAGATCTGAAACTTCATTCAAGTATCTTTTTAATGTTGGTCTTTTATTTTCATCATCAGGTAAAACAATTCTGTTTTCTTTTATAAGTTCATATATTTTTTCTTTATTAAATAGTCAACCTGAATTTTCAGGACACTTATAAGTTTTATTATTTCAGTGGATATCAAATTTATTTTTTGAGTTTTTAGTTAAATCTGTAAGTTTATAAAATCCTATTTCGTCTTTACCTTTGTAACGCGAATTAATTTTTTCATTTCTTTTTAATCTATTAAATTTTTTTAACTCTTCTTTATTCTTAGCATAACATAAAATATAATCGTGATTAACGGAAACAAACTTATTATTATTCTTTGGTGAATAATTTTTTTCTCAAATAAAATTAGCGACAAAATTTTCTTCACCATATATTTCGTCCATCAAAACTTTTAAATACGCTTGTTCATTATCATCGATTGAAACAAAGATAACCCCATCTTCTTTAAGTAGTTTCTTTGCTAATCTTAATCTTTCATTTAGTAAGTTTAATCAACCGTTTCTTGCATATTTATCACGGTAGTCTTTGGTATTTGCGGCAATATTTTCTTTGTCGTTTGCAATTCCGTTCCCATCTTCATAAGAACTTTCAGTGTTATAAGGAGGATCAATATAGATTACATCGTAATTATATTCAAGTCCCGCTCTCTCTCTCTCTCTCTCAATTACTATTAAATTCTTTAAAGCATCATAGTTTTCACCTATGATTAAGGTGTTATCCTTTGTTTTTGATTCTTCAAAATCAAAGGATAATTCTTCATTTCTTTTTAGTAAAGCAATACTTTGAGTATTAGATTCTGGTGCTGCATCAAAGCGAAATCCGATTTTGATTCTTTGAGCAATGAACTGGAAAACATATTCTAGTCGACTCTCATCAAATTTCTTAATTATTTCTATCGCTAAATTTTTTTGATCAGCATTTAGTTGTTTAGATGAAATTCTATTAACTTCATCTAAATATTTTTGTTGTAATGGTGTTAAATTTATATCTGCTTTCATAATTCTCCTTAATATGTAAATATTTTACTACATATTATTCAGATGAACAATTATAGTGCTTTATAAACCTATTTATTGTTCATCTTTTAGTTGTGATTGTTGTGGATTTAATGAAAGAAGTGAATTAAGCAAGTTTTTTATATTACTCTCATTTGTAACATCATAATTTGATATACCAAAATTATTTAACATCTTAACTAGATTTTCGAGTATCACATTTGTTTCAACCTTAGAATTAGGTGAAACATCCACATATTCAATGTTGTAGACATTTAAATTTGTATTGTATGGTTTGTTTTTAGTTTTCTCGATTCAATCAAATTTTTCACCTTTTGTTCCTTTTCCATTGTTGATTCGATACAAACGCTCATAATTAACCATATTTATATTATTTTGATCATTAGTTACTAATGTATATGTTCTGTTGCCATCGTCTCCTCTATTTAAATCCAAAACAGCGTGTCCTGTGGTCCCTGAACCAGCAAAGAAGTCTAGGACACGGATGTTTTTATCACCAGTAGCTAAATTTATTAGAAACTTAATTAAATTAGTAGGTTTCGGAAAAGCAAAAGCATTTTTATCAGATAAAATACTTTTCATATCTTCACCACCATTTGAGGAATAAAAATCATCAATGATATTTTCAAACGGTTTACCTGCTTCAGTTTTAACAATTTCATATGTTTTAGGATTGAACTTAACATATTGATATTGTTTACGTTTAGCAACTCAATATCCTTGTGGATTTTTGACACATTCAATAAATCCTAGTTCTCTACCTTTTAAATAAGTTTGATACCCTCAAGTATAGCACGCAGATTGTGGTTTGATCATATTGCTGTATAAAGAAAATTCGCTACCATCTGGAGCAGTTACTAAATAATCAAGGGATTTAGCATATTGAAAACTACCTGTTGAAGAAGGGTGATGCAGATCTGTTAATTTATAATAGCCTCTTTCTTCAAAATACTCATCTTTCCTAGTATATCCTAGTTTTTTAAGTTCTTCATCGTTGTGTTTGATGAAATTAAAAATTTTCTTATTGATGTTCTTAGCATAAACTAAGATATATTCAGTGTTTTTAACAATCGAATAGTTAAAAGTGGTGTTACCACCCGGTCCGTGCTTTTTAACTCAGTTTATATTAGCAATAAAATTTTCTTCACCATATATTTCGTCCATCAAAACTTTTAAATACGCTTGTTCATTATCATCGATTGAAACAAAGATAACCCCATCTTCTTTAAGTAGTTTCTTTGCTAATCATAATCTTTCATTTAGTAAGTTTAATCAACCGTTTCTTGCATATTTATCACGGTAGTCTTTGGTATTTGCGGCAATATTTTCTTTGTCGTTTGCAATTCCGTTCCCATCTTCATAAGAACTTTCAGTGTTATAAGGAGGATCAATATAGATTACATCGTAATTATATTCAAGTCCCGCTCTCTCTCTCTCTCTCTCAATTACTATTAAATTCTTTAAAGCATCATAGTTTTCACCTATGATTAGGGTGTTATCCTTTGTCTTTGATTCTTTAAAATCAAAGGATAATTCTTCATTTCTTTTTAGTAAAGCAATACTTTGAGTATTAGATTCAGGTGCTGCATCAAAGCGAAATCCGATTTTGATTCTTTGAGCAATGAATTGGAAAACATATTCTAGTCGACTCTCATCAAATTTCTTAATAATTTCTATTGCTAAATTCTTTTGATCAGCATTTAGTTGTTTAGATGAAATTCTATTAACTTCATCTAAATATTTTTGTTGTAATGGTGTTAAATTTATATCTGCTTTCATAATTCTCCTTAATATTTAAATATTTTACTACATATTATT
The DNA here is from genome assembly GCF_054353815.1 of Mycoplasma sp. AC1221. NCBI lineage: Bacteria > Bacillati > Mycoplasmatota > Mollicutes > Mycoplasmatales > Mycoplasmataceae > Mycoplasma > Mycoplasma sp. AC1221. The sequence continues at coordinate 11,273 of NZ_JBTHHH010000023.1, forward strand.
TAACAAACGATTAAAGAGATGAATATATGGATTATTTTGCGAATTAAATTTCAAATTAAAGATTATAAAATAACTAAGATAAAATTTATTACTTGTTTGTTATATTTTGTGGGTTTAAAGCAAGTAAATCATTTAATAAATTCTTTTCATCTGATTCGTTGTTTATATTAAGATTATTTATTCCAAAATCTTTTAATACATCAAGAAGTTTTTCAATAATTTCTTTAGTATCTTGCTTTGTGTTTGGGTTAATATCGATATGTTCTATTTCAAAAACATTTAAATTAGATTGATATGGTTCATTCTTTACTCATTCAAAACTTTCACCTTTTGTTCCAACACCTTTATTTATTCTATATAAACGTTCATAATTTACATCAATAGCAATATTATTTTCGTTATTTGTAACTAGTATATAAGAACGATTACCACCATCGCTTTTATTTAGTTCCAAAACAGCATGACCTGTTGTTCCGGAACCAGCATAAAAGTCTAGGATTCTAGAATTAGATTTATTAATTAATGAAATTAAATATTTTATTAATTCTATTGGTTTTGGTGTTGGGAATTTTAAATTAACTTCACTTATATCATTGTTACCATCTTTTGTTCATATACCAGATATAAATGTATATGGTAGTTTTATAATACTATATGGAGCTTTTCTTTCGTTATTAAATATTTTAGCGACTAAATGCTTACCAGGAAATTTTTTAAAAGGTACCAGCATAAAATTAACATCATCAATAAGCTTATCTCATTCTTCTTTCTGTTTTGGTGATAAATCTTCATATGCTTTATTTCTATGCTTATAAGTCCCATCTTTTTTACCAAATTGATTTCTTATAATATCATCATTTATATAAATATCATCACCGTTTTTATTTCTATATTTTCTAAAACCACTAAGAGTGTTGTTTTCAGCAGAAAGAGAAATATTTTTAATATTTTTTGTATAAACCAATATATATTCATGACCTTCATAAAAAATTGAGTTTAATCCACCACCAGATTTCTTTTGCCATATAAAACAACTTACAAAATTCTCTTCTCCAAATATTTCATCCATTAAAACTTTTAAATATGCCTGCTCATTATCATCGATTGAAACAAAAATTACTCCATCATCTTTGAGAAGTTTTTTAGCTAATTTCAATCTTTCATTCATCATATTTAATCACCCGTTTCGGGTGTATTTATCACGGTAAATAAATCTTTTTGCAGCGACATTTTCTTTATCATTTGCTAATTTATTACCATCATTTAAAGAACTTTCAGTGTTATAAGGAGGATCGATATAAATTACATCGTAATTATATGTAAGTCCCTCTCTCTCTCTCTCTCTCTCAATTACTATTAAATTCTTTAAAGCATCATAGTTTTCACCAATGATCAAACAATTATCTGTTGATTTAGAATCTTTAAATTTAAAAGATAATTTTTCGTTCTTTTTAAGCAAAGCAATGCTTTGGTTGTTGCTCTCGGGAGCAACATCGAAACGAAACCCGATTTTTATTCTTTGAGCGATAAATTGAAAAATGTATTCTAATTCATTATCATTAAATCTTTTGATTATCTGCGCTGCCCATCTTTTTTGATCTGTGTTTAATTCCTTAGAAGAAATTCTATCTATTTCCTTTAAATATTTTTCTTGCAACTGTGTTAAAGTTTCATCAGATGTATTTATTTCTTTGTTCATAATTCTCCTTATAAAATATATGTAAATATTTTACTACATATTGATTGGTAATTGTTTAATAAATAACATTTCTATTACTTTCTATTTTTACCTTTACAAATATTACAACTAATAACACTGTTATTACAACATGAATTGCTAAGGAAAAAGTGCTTATCACAGGAACCCAAGCAAAAGGAAAGGCTAGTATTATTAAAGAAAATATACTTATACAAAGTCTTAAAATTGATTTACTTATTATTTGGTTTTTAAATAACTTCATTGATATTACAAGCATTATAATAATCATTATTGTTATACTGATATATATTAATGATGCAAGAATTTCTGGTAGACTAAAAATGATAATAGCATAGAAATTTGAAGAAATCAGCAAAGATGAAAAATTAAACTCTATTGATCCTTTATATGGTACAAAATTTCATGATAATGTGAAATAAGATGTAAATGCTCACAATGCCATACATACTAAGCTTAAAACAAATGATGCAATTGCTAAATTAAATAATAATTTTCTTTGTCTCATATATTCCTAACTTTACATATTATAAATGAATATATGTAAATATAATAACACTAGGATTTAATCCTAGTGTTATATTTAAATGGTATTATTGGAAATTTTATTAATCTTTCTTTTGAATGAATTTATCAAAATTAACACTATTCTTGGAATATGAATTATTACTATTAGATTGTGTGTTATAACTTTGGTCAAATGATGTGTTATTAGCATAGCCGGAAAATCTGTTGTCCGAATAACTATATTGTTCGAATTTTGTATTTATTGAACTTTCATTATTCTTCAATCTTGCAATAGATATCGCTAATAAAACAGTAATAACAATTTGGATAATTAATCCAATTAACGATACAACAGGTATTCACGAAACAAGCTGAGCACCAAGAATTAAAGCAAAATTTGAAATAGCAAAGTTTTTAGTTCTTGCTATGGCTTCATCCCTTTCGCTTTCTTGTAAGGTTATTGCAAAAATAGATATCAACAAACTAATAATTGTTAAATATACAAATAAATTTAATATCGTAAATATAGTATATGTTATAGATGAACCAAGTAAAATAATCCCATTAAATCCAAATCAACCATAGTTTATAATTAATAATAACACTGATGCAGTTGTTATAATCCAAAATAGCATTGTAATTGAGGTTAATATTAAGGTAGCAAGGTTTAATCTAAATAATAATCTTGTTTTTTCTGTCATTTTTCCTTCTTGTTTGATTTTTAATTTAACTTTATAATATGATAAAGCAAAAAAAAAAAAAAAAACAGAAACCACAAAAAATTTGTGGATTTTTATTTATTTATGGAATATGAATTTAATATTTTCACATTATTAAGAATATATAAAAAATCGTTTATACATAGATGTATAAACGAAACAAAATTTCTATTTTTTATCTTGGATAGCAGTAACTCCAGGTAGTTGAAGTCCTTGCAATAATTCTAAACTTGCTCCACCACCAGTTGATACATGTGAGAATTTATCTGACATTCCAAGTTTTTCTACAGCAGCAACTGAATCACCACCACCTACAACTGAGTAGCAATCTTTTAGTTCTGCTATTGCTTTACATACGGTAAATGTCCCATTACGGAAGTTTTCAAATTCAGCAACACCAACAGGGCCGTTTCATACAACAGTCTTCGCTCCCTGAAGAGTTTGTTTAACTAATTCTAAAGATTTAGGACCGATATCTAATCCCATATATCCATCTTTGATTCCCCCGGCATGGAATTCTGGTGTAACATCTTTAAATTCCTTCGCAACTGCATGATCAACAGGTAAAACAACTTTATCTTTGTATTTAACTAAGAAATCCTTAGCAAGAGCAACAAAATCGTTTTCTACTAATGATTCACCAATTGCATAACCAGTAGCCTTTAAAAATGTATATGCCATACCACCAGCAATAACCATTTTGTCAACTCTTTGAATTAAGTTTTCAAGAACTTGGATTTTATCTGATACTTTAGCTCCACCTATAATAGCAACAAATGGATGTTCTGGTTTGTTCAATACTTTTTTAAGGGATGTTACTTCTTTTTCCATTAAATATCCTAATGCAGATTCGCTGATATTTTTAGATATTCCAACATTTGATGCATGTGATCTATGTGCAGTTCCGAATGCATCATTAATGAATACATCTCCTAATGATGCTCAGTATTTACCAAGATCTGGATTGTTTTTGCTTTCTGCTCTATCATTTAAATCTTCAAAACGGGTGTTTTCAACCATCAAAACATCACCTGGTTTCATTTGATTAATAGCTTTTTCTAATACTTCACCTTTGGTATAAGGGACAAAGATAACACCTTTGTTTAATAAACGAGATAATTCAGCAGATACTGGTCTAAGTGATTTTTCTCTTAATTCATCTTTTGACTTAATTCTTCCAAGGTGTGAGAATAATATGGTTTTACCACCATCGCTGATAATTTTTTGAATAGTAGGTAGTGCTGCTGTAATTCTTTTAGTAGAATAAATAATACTGTCTTTTAACGGAACATTAAAATCCACTCTAACTAAGACTTTTTTGTCTTTTAAAACAACATCATTGATTGTTTTTTTCATATATACTCCTATATCTAAGTTATTATTTATTTAATTATAATAAAATTCTGTTGCAATTGAAAAAATAACATAAAGAATTTCGATATTTTATTAAATTATAAAATCTTATTTAAAGACTAACGACAAAATGGTAGAATTATAATATCTTAGAAAAAAGACTATTTTATTTACCTTTTTGTATCAATAAAGAAAATAGATAATCTTGTATTATATGCTTAATTATAATTTTAAAAGTTAATAATTGTGAGGAGTTTTAATATGGAAAATAAAAAATTAGAAAGAAATGATTTAATTAATAATATAGGAAAAGAACAATATACAACTAACACCGAAGCTGGTGAATTTTCTTATATTTCTATTGTTGATAAGGATTCAAAAGAATTCAAGGAAATTCAAGAGAAGATAAAGAGATCTAATGGTGCCTACATTGTCGATTTAAGATTTGAACATATTGAAAATATTTCATTAATTATCGAAACAAAATTAAGAAAATTTAAAAAAGAGGATTACGAACAATTAGAAGAATATTATGCATTAGAAAGAATTTATAGACCAAATAATAATGTTATAGCAGTTTTATTTAATTTAAAAAATCCAGAATCTGCTTTTGTAAAGGTTTATGATAAAAAGAATAATAAAGAAACTACATTTAATAAATTTGATTATAATAAAAAAATATATGAATATATTAGTGATTTTTCAAATAAAAAGAATAATAAAAACGAAATAATTAAAAACACAATCGAATTAAATGATTTAATGCATAAATATAATATTAAAGAGAGTATAAGAGCACAATTTATCGGGTCCGCTTTAATGGCACTAAATTCAGAAAATTTTGATTTAGAAAGTGAAATTAAAAGGTCTAATAATACTGAAATTCTTCTAAGACATTTTAAAGAGATAATAGAACAAAAATTAAAAGATAATAAAAATAAGACAGAGAAGATTAATATTTTATCCAAAATATTAGATGAACAAGACTTAACAAGTTTAGATTTTCAACACTTGCAAAATATTTTAAATAAAGTAAATGATGGCATTATACCTTTTATAAATGAAAATACAAATACAGGCGAAGATTTATTAAATTTATTTTTTACTACATTTAATAAATATGTACAAAAAGAGGATAAGAATCAAGCTTTTACACCATCACATATCACCGACTTTATGGCTGAAGCAATAGGGATAGATGAAAATTCTATCGTTTTAGATC
>NZ_JBTHHH010000024.1:0-16003 GCF_054353815.1 Mycoplasma sp. AC1221
TAATAAACAAAAAGATTAACAGAATTAATTGTTAATCTTTTTGTCCTACTTTAAAAAACCGTTTTTTTTTTTTTTTTTTGGTTTTAATTTATAATATATTATATGAAACAATATAAAAAATTAAAACATTTGATTTTAGGTGCATCATCAATTGGTGTTATTGCTGTTTCAGTAACAACTACTACAGCACAAAATCAAGATACAACTTCTGCAAGACACTATGATATTGCACCAGAAGTTCAATCTATTACTTATTTGAATAAAACATCCTTGATTTCTAGAGATGTTAATTTAGTTTATGAATCTAATATTGATCAAGCAACTAAAAATCGTCTAAAGGCTGCATTAGCATTTAGAAATATTACATCTTCAGAATCAAGAAATATAGCAGAAGGGAAAACTAATATTCTCGTAGGAATACAAGGTGATAGTGACACCTTAGTTGATGATCAAATTAAAAAAATTGATTCATCAAATGATTTTAATGCTTCTAATTTCGCTAAAAACGATTCATATGTAATTAAAACACAAGATAACTATATTGAACTTTTAGCCAAAGATTCTGATGCTGCTTATTTTGGTGCTACTACTTTGTGACATATCTTTCAACAACTTGATGGATATAAAATAGAAGACTTTACCATTAATGACTATGCTGATATTAAAATGCGTGGAATGATGGATTCGTGAAAATTATATTCATATGCTCCAACTCAAAGTAAGCAAGATATTATTAACTTAATGAATTTTGCATCGTTTTATAAACTTAATACCTACATCTGAAACCCAGATCAAAAAATCTTAGGAGAAAATAAATCAAATCGCAATCAAATTGATAGCAAACCTGGTTGAAGTGTGTTATACACACCAGAAGAACTAAAAGATCTCAAAGATATCACCGAAGCATCAAAACAAAGCCATGTTCACTTTGTTTATACATTAGATGCACTAGGTGATTTTAATGCTAAAAATTCTTCACAAACATATACTGATGCTGAATATCAAAAAGATTTAGGATTACTTAAAGAAAAATTATTACAAGTTATCAGAGATGGTGGAGTTCGTTATATTGGAATGTTATCGCCAGGTGAAGATTCTACAAAAGTATCGCAGTTATTTAATGATTTAGTAACTTGATTAAAACAACTACAGGCAACTTATCCAGATTTAAGCACTCAAATTCTATTTGAAGGTAAATATGGTCAAGGTGGTTCTGATTTTACTGATACAAATCACACATCGTTAAATACAGGATATCTACCTTATTATGCTAATTTACCACACGAAGTAATTCCATTTTTAATTAACGATGCATCAAAAAGATATATTGATGCTTTTACAGTTGATAGATATTCATCTACTTCATATAATATCAAACCTGTGTTTCACAAAACTTTTTCAGTTGATTTAGCAGATAATTCTTGACTACAAAATACCATATTAACTCGTGGAGCAGAAGATTTAATTAAGTTATCTAATAATAACAGTGACAATGTCAATCCAGATAAATTTAGTGGATTGGTATTAACTGATGTTAATATCCATCCACAATTTTCTTTGTTTTCATATTATGATTTAGCTAACATCTCTTGAAAAATCTTACCTACACACTCAAATTCACGAAATGAAGCAAAGAAAAAGTTATACTACGATTCGTTTAAAGTGGTTGCATCAAATACACTCCTTGATACTCCAGCATCAATTGCTTTGCGACATGTTGCTAAATATTTATCAGTTGAGTATACTGGACAAATTAATGTGTTTGGTGATGATCCTTTAAAAGAGGCAGCTACTAATTTTTCAAAATTAGATTTATATAAAGGTAATCATTCTACTGAAGCGAATGCATATTTAGAACAGTTAGATAATATTATTTCTGAAATTCAGTTACTACAAGATAACAAGGATAATTCATTATTTTTAGCAAACATCAAAGATAACTACTTATCTGCAGTTAAAGATATGTTTTCAGCATATAAATATTATGTGCTAGCTTATTTAGAAAACCAAAAAGTTGCTCCAGTTTTAGATCGGGTAGTTAATTTATATAACATCGGTCAAACTTATTTACAAAATTTTGCAACTTACAAATATGGTGATCCAAAATATGGACAAGTGATTATTAAAAACTTAAATGTAGGTGCAGATGTAATGAAAAATCTGCAATCATATCTACAAGATATAGTTTCAAAATATCTTGATAAAGTTCAACCAGTAGGTGATGATGGTAGTGATAACCAACCTAGTGTAATTACTTCAATGTCAGATCCATCTAATGCTTCACTTTCAGATATTTTTATCTTAGGAAATCAAAGACAACTAGTTTATAAAAATAATGGTAGGGGACCTAATAAAATAAAAACAGGTGATTGATTTGGTGTTTCATTTAAAAAACCAATTCATGCTAAAGATTTACAAGTAAAATTCGGTTCTAATAATAGTAATCACAATGAATACTTTAAATCCTTTAAAGTACAATATAAACTTTATGGACAAAGTACTTGAAATGATTTGCAAAAAGATGCAACTACACAAGATTTACAAACAAGTGGTTCAACTAGTAACGATTACACATTAAATAGTGGAGCGTTAACTACAACTACCAATATTAATAAATGAAATATTAGTGTAAATAAAGATAATGTATCTGCAATTAGAATCGTAGATACAGAACCTGCAAACACCCAGAGAAATGCTTGGTTTAGAATTTATGAATTTGTTGTAAATACTGATTCTGCACCTAGAATCGGGAAAATTTCAGATAATTTACCAATTTCAGAAGATAATGATAATCATAACAGTGCTGATTCATCGAATAAACAAACTTTTAATTCTCAAAATATAACCAATGTTCAAAAATCAATCTTTGATTTATCTACTAATATAAATAACTTTGCTAATAACAAATACATCCAATTTAAATTAACAAATGAATCAGAAGTTACATCAGTAGTCATTGAACAAGGTAATAGTAAATTAAATTCAGGGGTGGTAGAATATTGAGATTCACATGCATCGAGCACTTCTAATAATGATGCTTCTACAACAGGTACTTGAAAATTATTTGGTAACATCCGTAGTGGTGCATATCAAATTATCCGTGGTCAAGCTCATGCTCAATTTTTTAGAATTAGATCAACAGATACATCACTAACAGGAACTTGAAATCTTGTTTCATTACATCTTTTCGGGCCTTCAAATCAGTTTTTATATACTGATAAAGATGATTCAAATAAAACTAATTTATTTACCACGAAGTTAAATAATAATGAATTTAACTTGTTTGTAGCAACCCCTAATTCTACAACTGCATCATATTCACAAACTCAAACAACACAAATTACTTTAAATGATGACAAATATGTTGGATTAGACTTATTAAGAATGTATGAACTTACTAATATTAAGTTTAACGGAAATGCTACACTAGATAACAAAGTTGTTTTAGAAACATCAAGAAACGGAATTGAATGAACACAATATACAGGAACACTTGATGATACTAATAAGTTTGCTCGTTATATCCGTGTTAAAAGAGCAACAAATCAAACACCTTCTTTTTCAAATTTAGATGTAAGTGTTCAAAAACCTAAATCATTTGGTACATTGCTTGGTTCAAATGTGCAAATTATTAATGGTTGAGGTAATGATACTCGTTATTCAGATTCTGCATTAGACGGGGATTATACTACATCTGATAATTTTAAAGGATGACCAAAAGCAAATGATTATATTTTATATGATTTAGGTAAGCCTACTACACTTCAATCCCTTAAACTTTATGTAGATCCCAACACATCTGATTATCCACGATTCTTTAAGATATATGTTTCAGAAACAAATAGCAACGAAACAAATAACTGAGATGAAATATTTTATTCAAGGAACAAACAAGCTACATCTGATTCATCTACCACTGTAACAGGACCAACCACCTTAGCAGCAGTCAAAGATTTTCAATATCTTTTTGATAACACTCTATCAGATCAGAGATTAAATTATATGGTTAAAGTTGATCCTCAACGCAACAACTTTACCTATTTTGAAGCAGATGCTAGCAAGATTGCTGCATTAAATAACAAAAATATTAGATATGTAAAAATTGTATTTACCAAAGATATAAATGACTTATTACAAGGAACATCACATAATAAAAATCGTGGTGTAACAATTAATGAAATTGTAGTAAATGATAAATGAGATAATGTACCACATTCTGATGCAAGATTTTCAGGCACTAATTATGAACCTACTTTAAAGATTAATTCACCTAAATACTTTGTAGATGGTGATTATTATACATACTGAACACCTGCTCAAAATAATGGAAATTTAAAATTCTATATCAATCCACAAACATATAATGATAAAGATGTTAATGTCTTTTCTGATGGTAGCGCACAAGATGCAACATTTAATGCAATCTGATATAATACAACTACCAATAAAGAAGAAATTACTAAATTAGGAACCTTAAACCTTGAAGCGCTGAGTTTTTCACTTAAAAACTCAGATAATACTAAAAAACTAGTAGGATTCCAAATTAATTGAACAGATAAAAAACCTTTAATTTATGAAATTTCTCCATCTCCACGAGAAACTCAAGACAGTGGAGATCAAACAAATAAACCAACCTTAGCAACCCTAAAAGAATCTTTAGCAACCACTCCAACTGGATATAATGATTGAACTCAAGATTCTAAAACTCGTTTTGATAAAATAAAGACATCAATTGATGCGATGGCTGCTGAAAATGTTGCATTAACTGATCGTTCACTTCATCAACTTAAAGTTGCTGTTGATGCTGCTAAAGCAGGAACACCAGCAGTTTCGACAGCGAATGTTGCAACCTTAAATAACATCATCAACACTGCATATTCTAATCAATCATACATTCAAGATGCCAACTATGCTAAATATCAATTCTTATTAGATCAAGTGAAACAAATGGCTACTAATCCATCAAAATATTCAAATGATGATTTTAATGAATTAAAATCGCAGCTGGATGCAGCTAAACAAGGATTAAAATATTCTACATATAACCAACAAGTAGCTGAATTTAATCTCAAAGAACTTGATAATCTGAATGCAAATCACTATGATCCGCAAACTTATGCACAACTACAAGAAACTAAAAAAGCACTTGAAGCAAAAATCAAGGATGGAACTGCTACTATCGATGATTTTGTTAAACTTAATGCCCAAGTTGCTACCAAAGTTGAAGAACTAAAACCAAATGATTTAGGAACTACATATACAAACCTAGCAGATGCAATTACTAAAGCAAAAGCATTTATTGCTGAAAATGCTCTAAAATTCCCACAACAATCACAACAATTACAAAAACAAATTGATCAATGACAAGCAACTTTAAACAACAAAGATGCTAAGTTAGAAGATTTACAAAAAGCTTTAAATCGGATGAATCGTGCTAACGAAGATGCACAAACTCAAAAAGATGAATTAGTTGCTTCATTGGATAATTTATTGACACCACTTGCTAATACTGATGAAATCTATACCAATGATTCATACCAAGCATATCTTGATACAATCAATCAAATTAAAACAATCAATCACGATCCATCGATGTTAACTGCATCAGATATCCAAAAATATGTAAAACAAATTCAAGATGCACAAAATATGTTAGCAATTTCACCAACTAAACTTGAAACTGCTAAAAAACAAGCTATCGCATTAACTGAAGGTCTAGATTCAGATGTTCAACAAGAATTTAAAAATCAACTTGCAAAAGCAAATGATACTGCTGCATTAGCTAAAATCATTAATGCAATTAATGATAAAGTGCAACAAAGCAAGAAAAATAAAGAAGTTTTATCTAATAGCATCAAACGTTTATTAGATAAACTAACAAATGAAAAACTCAAAGCAGACTTAGAGCAAGAAGTTAAGGAAGCTAAAACCGAAAATGAATTAGCAAACTTTAAATCAAAAGTGTTACAACTATTAAGTCCAAAACCAACCTTACCTACTCAGCCAGATACACCAGAAAACGGGGATAAAGATACTCAAAAACCAGAGCAAGGCGGAAGCACTAATAACCCATCAAATACCGAAGGTTCAAAACCACAAGAAGGAGGCAATAGTGGATCAACAACCACTCCACCTACTTCCGAAAACAAACCAAAAGACCAAAATCCACAAGATAATAAAAATGCACAAACATCAAAAACTGTTGAAAAATCTACTGGACCAACTGGTGGAGCAATTGCTGGTATTGTAATCGCTGTATTAGCATTTGTTCTCGGTATAGCAACCTTTGGATATACTTGATTTAAAAACAAGAAGAAAAAATCAAATCAATAATTTTTAAAAACATCGCATCTGCGATGCCTAAATGCAATATAAAAAGCTACACTATAAAAATTAAGTTATTGTGTAGCTTTTTAAATTGTGTTTTAGAAGAGCAGATGCTCTTTTTGTTTTGTTTATCGTTTTGATTTATCATACGGGATTCCTGCTGCGGCAGGTCCATATGTATTGCGACTTGTAGCAACTAAGACTATTAAAGTTACAATATAAGGTAAGATTTGGAACAAGTCTTTATAACGACGGAATCCTTCCCCGAATGAGATCGCTCCATAAAATGAAATGGAAAGTAGAATTGAGAAGAATAGCGATACTATAATTGAAATTGATACCTTTCATCTTGAAGTTATCATTATTGCTAATGCGATGAAACCAAAACCAGAAACATCCTTAGTCAGTGAAAACTCGGTGAGTCGACTCGATTGAATAAAGATTGAACCAGCAACACCTGAAATTAACCCTACAATCATTAACCCTTGTCATTTCATGCGATTAACATTAATTCCAGCTACATCAGCTGCTTGTGGATTTTCTCCTATCGCTCTAAATCTAAGTCCTCATTTGGTTTTACGCAATGCAAATCAGGCTAAAAATGTGATTACAACGGTTAAAACAACCTTTAGCGAAAGTATATTCCCATACTTGTTTTCATTGGTATCTAATGCAAGTTCAAAACGGTTTTTAAACTCTACATATTGTCCTGCATATACTTTTGAAGCAAGCAGATACACGATTAAAGCACCAATTCCACCAGCAAGTATATTAATTGCAAATCCTACAACGGTTTGGTCTGCTTTTAACTTTATAACAGCAAACCCGAATAGGAACGAGAGCAACAAAGTTGTAATTGAAGAAAGAAATACTAAAGGGATATTAGTTCAAACATTGTTGGTTTTAATTACTTCGGTAAATATTGTGCTATAAACAGCATATACAGAAGCACCGAACACCATAAATCCATTAATTGCAATGTTAACTATCCCAGCACGTTCGGAGAAAATACCAGAAATTGTTCCTAATAACAAGATACAAAGAAAGAATGCACCATGACTAATAATAATTTCCATTATGTAACCTCCTCTTTGATCTTAAAGGCCTTAAAGTATTTATCTTTTATTTTCTTAATAAATGCTAAAAACAGTTCCTCTTGAAAATGTTTGAAATTATTTTTTAACATTTTTACTTCATTTTTATGTTTTCCAAGTAAGTCTCGATAAATATTTAATCCAGCAACTTCTTTTTGGGCATTATGCTGAAATTTAATTTTCGATAACTCATCATACATCTGCATCAGTTGTTCGTTGCTAAAGTCTTTTGAAGCAATAATCCTTTGGGCTACATTATTTTGGTAGTCTTTTTCGGTTTTAGCAAAAGCTCGTTTGAGTTTTTGACCTTCAAATCATTTGTTTACTAATTTAAAGCGATTCGGAACAAAAACACTAAATTTTTGTTGATAGTATTTTTTAAATTCTTTCCAGTACTCTTTATTCGTAATCAGATAACTTTGTTTAAACAATCACCGAAACGGTTTAAATTTATAAAAGATTAGTGACAGCGAAGCGATGAAGATAATAATTCCATAAATTAGCATAAAGAATTCTTCTCGAATTGCTTCGCTTCCTTGTGGAATAGCTTGAAAGAAAGTTTCTGATGTATATAGCAGTGAGTATAAAAATGCAGATAAAATGACTCCTATTGGTGAATTTAAAGCAATCAAGGCGATAGAGATTGAATCAAATCCGATGACTATTGGTGAATTTGATGCTTCTAAGGAATTACGTTGTAAGACTATGTAATAAAATCCCGCAAATCCTATGAATGCTCCCGACAATCCCATCACCATTACAGTCAGCATTTTTTCATTTATACCTACATATTTTGCATTGGTTTTATTTAAGCCAACCATTTTGATTTTATAACCTATTGAAGTTTTTGCATAAATATATCAGATTAAAACTGCAAAAAAACCTAATAAAACTAGTCCTGCATAAATAAAGTTATATGTAACTGTTTCACTAATAAATATTTGTGTTGTTCCTTGGATTTGATCAAATCAAGGTTCTAAACCAGTTCCAAATGCACCGTTATCCTTTTTAAATAAATATTGTGCTAAGTAAGCGATAATTCAGTTAAAAAAGATGGTTGAAATTACTTCATGTACATTTAAATATGCTTTTAAAAGCCCTGATAAGGATCCCATAATAAATGCTACTATTACAAAGATAAATAGCATTATCACAAGGTATGAAACACTTATTTTATTAACAGGTGTTCTCGAAAGAATCAATACAGCAAAAAAGATAATTGCTGGTGTTGTCATCTGGTTTGCAGCACCAATATTAAACAATCCTGACTTAAATCCGATGGAAACACCTATTCCGGCGAAACCGAAGAAAATTAAATAAAGCAATAAATATTTTTGGTTTAATGAATCAAAAGCAAAAGTAAATACATATGTTATAAATGTGAAAAGTCCTGTTTGCCGACCATTTTGACCCGATCTACCTAGAATCATATAGAAGACTGAAGCAATTAGTAAACCAAAAAATATAGCTCATAAGGATGAATAAATTTTTGTTCGAGTGTTTTTCTTTTCTTCAAACATAAAGAATCGTCGAGTTGATTCCATAAATGAAGCAAATTTACTATCTGCATATTTATGCATTTACACCTCCTTCTTTTTTATGTGCCATATATATACCAATTTCTGTTCTGGTTAAATCTTGAGCTTGTTTTACTGCTAATATTTCTCCACTGTTAATTACAGCAATTTTATCAGCAAGAGCAAGCACTTCATCAAGTTCATATGAAATTAATAAGATTGCCTTTCCGTTTTTCTTTTCTAATAAAATTTGCTCATGAATGTTTTTAATAGCTCCAACATCCAAACCTCGGGTAGGTTGCACAATTAAAATAAAATCATGTGGAGTATTCATTTCACGACCAACAATAAATTTTTGTTGGTTTCCACCAGATAATTGTCTTGCTTGTGACAGCCCGCCACGAGTCCCACGCACATCATATTTAGTTGTAATTAAGTTGTTTTCTTTTTTAATCTTTGCATCTCTTAAGATGCCAAATCTCACATATTCACTATCTCATAGACGTCTTAATATTGTATTATTTTTGATGTTATAATCTAAAACAAGTCCGTGTTTATGTCTGTCGCTTGGTATAAATGTAACACCTAAACGTGATATGTTTTTTACTCCATAATCAGTAAGTGAAATATTTTCAGTAATGTCTTTTTTAATCATAAATTTAGCATGGTTTTGTTTAAATACAAAAAACATATATATAAGCAAACCGATTAAAAAGATACTACTAAAAACGATTACTAAACTTTGAAATACTAATGAAGTTGAACTTCTAATGATTAATGAGAAAATAAAATCAATCAATGCTATTAATGATAGTAAGCCTATAAGATGAGAACTTAGAAGTTCATGTTTTTTGTTCTTAAACTTTCCATAAATTGTTGAATATCAAAATGAATGTAAAACAATTAATCCGAATGCTACAAAGCAAATAATCGATATCATTAATAAAACAATTAATGCCACAGTGTTGTATTTAAATAACAACCCTGCAAATATTAAGGTGAAAAAAAACATTATTATCATACTTGAAAAAGATCAGGTTGCTAGTTTTTGAAATGGTAATTTCATTTTATTTAACCCATTTAAATAGAACTTATTTATTACATGTTTAATTTGAATTCCAAGTATTAATTTAAAAAATATTCCTAATAATAATACAAATCCAAAAATGAATATGCTACCTAAAATTCTAAATGTAAATTGTTCTGATACTTGCTTTGGTACTGCTATTAATACAATTCCGACTATTAGCATCAATAAACTTAAAACAAACAATCCGATGTTTTTAAATTTATTTGCTCTTGCTATCTCTTTAACACGTTTTTGTGATAACTGAGTTTGTGCTAGTAAAATATCACCAGATATCGTCTTTTTCATTCCGCTAACAACATATTCTAAATCTAATTGTCCGTTCCCTTCAACTCCAGCAATTGCTAGTATTTCACCAGATTTAACATCTAAAGAAACATTTTTAAGGGGCTTATCTCCTTGGGTTGAAACATTTTGAATGCTTAATACAACAGGATTTTTGGTGGTATCAGAATATTCATTTCTGGTGATTTCAACATCTCCTCCCACCATTCTTGAAGCCATTTCTTCTATCGATGCATCTTTAACAGCAAAGTCACCAGTTACTTTTCCTAAACGCAGGACGGTAGCATTATCAGAAACTTCCTTTATTTCGCCTAATTTATGTGAAATAAATAGAATTGTCTTTCCTTGACTACGAAATAGTTTAAACGTTTCTAACAACCCTTGAATTTCTTGGTCTGTTAATACGGCAGTTGGTTCATCAAAAATTAAAATATCTGAATCACGATAAAGCATCTTCATAATTTCAACTTTTTGTTGAGTAGCAACCGTTTCAGTTCCAGTAACTTTATTTAAATCAAAGTATAAATTAAATGATTCTTGAATTGCTTTTATTTTCTTTATTGCGGGTTTAAAATCAATGATTCGGGTGTGTTTGTTATTATCTTCACTACCTAAAACGATGTTTTCTAGATTTGTATATACATCTACTAGTTTAAAGTGTTGATGCACCATACCAATTCCAAGACGATTTGCTTCATTTGGTCCATCTATTGAAACTTCTTTATCATTAACTTTAATAATTCCTTTATCAGGTTCGTAAAGTCCAAATAAAATAGACATTAAAGTACTTTTTCCGGCACCGTTTTCTCCTATTAAGGCATGAATCGTACCTTTTTTAACTTTAAATGAAATATTTTGATTTGCTTTTATTTCACCAAAGGATTTACAAATATCAATAAATTCTATTGCGTGTTTTTCCATCTTACTCCTTTAATGACATAATGATAGAAAACACATCAAATATGATGTGTTTTGATAAAACTAATTATTTGTTTACTTCTTCAACAAGTGAATTAATTAAATTAGCTAATTGATCATCTGTATATGCTGTTCCATCAGTAGTTGCTTTATTTGAATCGATAAATGCTTTTTGATCTGCTGTTAATGATCTAAATTTGGTTTCTGCTGCTGTTATAGCTTCATTCATTTTTTCTCTATTTGTTGTATCTTTTAATGAAGATGGAGCTAAACCAACTCAACCTTCAGCGAAGTCACCTTTTACACTGTTCTTGTCTCCGAATACAGGTTTTTTAGTGTCACCAAATGCTTTTTCCAAAATTGAATCATAAACAGCCTGAGCCATATTTTTAAGCACTGATGTTAAGAATCTATCAGGTGCAGAAAGTGATTTACCTTGGTCAACATCCACTCCTACAATATATGTAGATTGGTTATTTTGATTAAGTTTATCTAATGTTGCTTTTGTAGCAGGTCCAGCTACTGGATAAATTAATACTGGGTTAGAAGCTAATGCAGATGTTATAACTGGGTCCATTTGTGGTCCAGGTTGGAACCCTGAATCTAATCTAACTGCTTCATGAGTAACTTTCTTGCTTGGGTTTTCTTTGTTTCATTCTAAAATACCTTTTAGATATCCAGTAATATAGTCGGTTACACCGTGAAATGCTCCACCACCAAATGATGAAAGTTTTTTATCAGTTTCATTTTCTGCAACATATTTAGCTAATGCATAACCAGCCATCCATGATGCTTCGTTTACATTAAAGTTAATATTATAAATATCAGGGTAATTAAGTTCAGTTGGATTTAATGCAAAATCCACATTAAATATTTTTACTCCTTTTTGTTTTAATGCAGCATTATTTTGTTGAATAAAGTTTTTAATGTGATCAATATGGGTAAATCCTGAAAGAACTCAAATTTTTGCTCCCGATGTTAAAGCAGCTCTATATGAATCGTCATATTTACCTTCTCTTGGTTCAACTGATTTTACTTCAAGTTGATTTTTTCCATCTTTTCTTGTTTGATCTAAAATGGTTAATGCCGCTTCTCATTGTGATTGGTTAAATGATTTATCAGTTACATGCCCTGTGTCAGTAATAACATATATTTTAGTTCCTACCATACTATCTGGTAATGTAAATGTGTTATCCTTAGTAATTGTAGCAACACGTTCATTTGGATTAATGTAATTGCTTGGATTAGGAATATCAAGAACTTCCTTTTTTGGTGTTTGAGTCTTTGTTCCACATGATGCTGCAATCAATGCAGTTGTAGCAGCAATTGGTGTTCCAAACCCGATTACAAATTTCTTAAATTTTTTTGTCATATTATTTTAAATCTCCTATTTATATATGTATAAATTTTATAGAATTTTTCAGTTTTTATTTGTATTTAACTATGATATAAACAAATTTCTTGTTTCAAAATTGCAAAATTATGAAAATAAAATCATTTTTATATTAAATAAGCGAATAAACTTATTTATTTATATTTATCAGGATGTTCTTTTTGCATCTTTTTGATAAATTCTTTTTTATCCATTTGTCCATATTTTTGCATTAACTCAATGCATTCTTGGTATTCTGATAATGCTCAATCAACATCTTCAAATCCAGAAATCTCAGTAATATTAGGTCTTTTTCAGTTTTTATATGTTGAAAAGAAGGTTTTTACAGTATCTAAAAATGGTGCCGGCAAATCTTTTAAGGTTTTTATGTTATCTAAACGATAATCATCAGCATGTACAGCAATTAGTTTTGTATCAGTTTCTCCATCATCAATCATTTTCATCGCTCCAATAATGCGAGCTTTTAACGAAACACCAGGAATAAATGTCTCAGGTGAATATAATAATACATCTAATTCATCTCCATCTCAATCTAGAGCATCTGGAACAAATCCATAATTGCATGGATAAACAAAATCACCACGTAAAATTCGATCAACTTCTAGTTGCTTGGTTTTTCGATTATATTCATATTTTATGGGAGAGTTCTTTTGAATCTCTATTTTTACATTAATTATATTTTTCATATTTATATTATATATAAAACCTTTAAATACTTTATATCCTGTTTTATCTTTTTAATATTTACAAAAATGCATTGAAATGTTAATATAAAAGTATAATTTAATCAACTTATTGGAGAATGATGAATCTAAAAAGTGAACAATTAAATATTGATAATTCTGTTTGTATTGATTTGGATCAAATATTAAGTTATGATGAAAAATTTCAGTTGCTTAACTATTTGCTAGATAACAAAATAAAGATAGAAAAATGTAATAAAAATGCTAAATTTTTCAAATATTCCAGTTTAAATAACACAGACAGTTTTCTTCTTGTTGCTAATATAACTTATTTAGGTGGTAATGGACAACATCCTATTTATAAAAAGAGAATTCAACTAAAATCTTGGTATAAAAATGTGATAAATACGAACAAAAATACCTTTATTCTTGGTATATACAAATATAATACAAATATCATATTTGTTTCTTTTGATACACAAACTTATATAAACAAGAAAATGAATAATTCATCTGCGCATGTATATATAAATGATTTAAGTCAGGGGTTAATGTATGGAATATTTGAAAAATATGATAAAAACAACAATAAAATAACTGTAATCAGAAGCGATAAAATTAATGATTATTTGAACAAGCGAATAAATAATAATCCATCATTAATAAATCAAATAAATTTATTTAATCTTTCTTTAAAATGAAATATACAAATTAAAGGTATTGATGCATATAAACAGATGTTTTGTGCAAACTTTAAAAACACATTTCAAGCAGAATGAAGTGGTTGATATTTAGAATATTTGTTTGAAAAATTCATTAAAGATAATAAGATATATAATATTGTTTATACTAATTCAGAAAACATAAATAAAAAAGAATTTTTGGATTTTGATTTATATTTTAAAAATGATGATTTTTATGGTGATTTAAAATCAAGCGATGAAAATAACATACAAATTATTGGAAATGATATAGAACACATCAATGATGCTTTAATAAAACACAATAAATTATGATACCTAATTTATGAACATAGTTCATTAAAAGATAAAGATAGTAACACAAATTATCAAACTACTCGGTTTTGAAACAATTTAAAACAACATAGAAATATCAAACAAATTGATGATTTTATCTTCGAACAACAAGATATTTCTTCATTAAGTTATATCAACAGAATGAAACATTCTATAAAGTTTAAGAAGATGTATATTCTAGAAGTAAATAAGATAAATATCAAATATGTGTTCAACTTATTTAAACAAGGTAAACAACCTGATGGTAGTTTAAGAAAACCTAAATATTCAATCAATAAAAATGCTATAGATAACTTTATTATATATTCATTTGATGTAGAAAGGAAATAAAATGAAATTTATCGATTTATTTGCTGGTATCGGTGGTTTTCATCAAGCGATGAAAATTGTTGATAAGGATGCAATTTGTGTTCTTGCATCTGAAATAGATAAAGAATGTGTTGCTACTTATTATGATAATTACCATCTTGATTCGAATCTAGATGTTGTTAATATAAAAGTGGATTCGATTCCACAACACGATATTTTATTCGCTGGATTTCCTTGTCAGGCTTTCTCAAAAGCAGGTAAACAAGAAGGTTTAAACGATACAAGAGGTACCTTGTTTTTCCAAATTGAAAGAATTTTAAAACATACTAAAACAAAATACATCTTATTAGAAAATGTTCGTAATCTTATTAGTCACGATGGTGGTAGGACATGAAAAATTATTCAAGAAAATCTATATAAATTAGGTTATAGATTAACTAAAAATCCTCTCATACTAAGCCCACACCAATTTGGCATACCGCAAATTCGCGAACGTGTCTATATACTAGGTAAATACGACCCAAAAAACAAAGATGTTCCTTTAAATATCTCATTTCATAATTTAATAAAAAAAGATGCAAATTCTGTTAATAATATTTTGGATAAAAATATTGATAATTCAAAATATCATATTAGTGAATATGATGAAGAAGTACTAAATTTTTGAAATGATTTTTATTTAAATATAAATCAAAAAGTTATTGGTTTTCCTGTTTATATTGAATATTTAAATAACAACGATGTCGATCCTTTATTTCCGAAATGAAAACAAGATATTATTAAAAAAAATCAAAAACTATATAATCAAAACAAAACTTTTATCGACAATTGAATATCAAAAGATATTTCACACATTAGGAAAACTCATCAAAAATTTGAATGACAAGCAGGGGATAAAATCAACAACATCTGAGAAGGAATCATTCAATTTCGTCCTTCTGGTATAAGGGTCAAAAAACCTGATGTATTCCCTGCATTAGTCGCGATGGTTCACATTCCGATAATAGGTAAATACAAAAGAAGACTAACACCAAGAGAATGTGCGAGATTACAAAGTTTTCCAGAAAATTTTAAATTACATCAAAATGATCAAAAAGCCTATAAGCAATTAGGAAATAGCATAAATGTTACAGTGGTTTCAGAACTTATTAAGAAACTTTTAAAGCAGTAAATAAATGTTAAAAACATAAATTATTTTGAAAATGTATAAGACTTACAAAATCACTATTTTAACACCAAATAGCAATTTATGAAAATATATGAAACGAATTACAAAATTTAGCACTCAAATGCTTGGGTTAAACAAGGACATAAAAATTAACATAAAATTAACATTGTATCATCTCGGCATAT
>NZ_JBTHHH010000025.1:0-10110 GCF_054353815.1 Mycoplasma sp. AC1221
TCCTTTTTTATCAAAAAAATCGCCGGGGTGGTACCACCCCGGCGTCCTACTTTAAACTTCCAGAAAGAGTTTGTTTTTTTTTTTTTTTTTGTAGAATTATATTATGGAAAAAGAAAAACTAGAATACTACTTTAAACCTGAGACATTATCAAAATTTGATGAAGGTCAAAAAGAAGTTTTAGAATTAATCATTAATACCAGAAATCTTAATAAGGATCATTTAAAAATCGCCGCAGATGTAAGGTATTCAGCAATACAGATGTTTCAGATATATCTAGCATTGAAAAAAGATGATAATATTGACAATCTTTTCTATATTAGACCAAAATATCCACTGCAAGAAATAAGAGCAACAAGAAAGGATATTGAAAATATCGAACGGATTAAAATGCTTCAAAATATTTATGATTCTTTAAGTAAATCACATAAAATTATTGAATCAAAATTAAATGATGTCTATTCTGAGGCTTCAAAAAAATGATAGAGGAATATGTATGCAAAAAGAACAAGAAAAATTAGAATACTATTTTAAACCTGAGACATTATCAAAATTTGATGATGACCAAAAGGAAATCTTAGAATTGATTATTAATAAAAAGGGATTTAATTATAAAGATTTATATCCAATAGCTGATGAGAGATTTTCTCCTTTACAAATGTTTCAAATATTACTTGCATTAGTAGAGGATGTGAAATATTCATTTTTTAAAAATGCAAAATATACATTTGAAGAAATAAGAAGTGTTAGAAAAGACCTAGAGGATATAAAATTCTGAGAAATAATCGAAAAAATCAGCAGGGAAATAGATAGATTTAATCAAGTTTTTATCGAAAAACTTGATAATATTATATATGCAATACAAAATATTCGTATTGTGCATGTGCATAATACATATGTTAGTCATAATCATTAATATATATTAAATTCTAGCTATAAATGTCAAATAAAAGAAAAACAAATTCCCTCAAAGTAGATGAAATTTTGGATGAATATTTTATCTTCTGTAATATTGATAAATATTATAATTATTTAAGAATTAGGAAGATACATATATCCTTAAAAATTGTAAATATTATTTTGTGACTTTTATTTTTTGCTTGCCTAATAAATTTATCAATATGACTTTTGTTTTATATTAGTCCTAAATATATTAATTTAATAAAATTTCCAAAATGAAAATATCAATATATTATTAGATCATTAATTTATACATTCTTCTCTCTACTAATTATAAAATATATATTTAGTTTAGTTGGTGGACATTTTAAATTTTTATATCGGAGTTTTATTTATTCACATAAAGGTTATAAATCATTTTGAGATGGGTTGGATAACACTTATATAAAAAATAAGATTTTAGAAAATATAGCTAATGGTATCGATATTGATATAAGTGGTGTTAAGACAAAATCCGATTTATATATTAAAACAAGCATTATTTTTAAATCCATTTTATTTATTTTATTATTATGTTACTCAATATTATTTATAGTGATTATTGATCCAGATTATAATGTTTTAGGTATTTTAAAGCACCGAGTAAACTTTAATCCTATATGACTCTTTATTACATTAAACACTCTTCTCTTATTTTTATTTATCAGTTGGTTTTTTAGAGGCGGAAAGGCATCATTCAATATAAATGACACTTTTGAAAAATGAATTCAAAATAAATATAAAGATTTTTTTATAAAACAAAAGTACGATGAAGAACAAGAACAAATAAGAAAAAGACATGAAGAATATTTAAAGTGAAAGCGTCCATCAGAAGATGAAAAGTTATAAAAACTTCCTACATAGGAAGTTTTTTACTAATTTACTAATTCTCTTCATCTAAATTTATTTATGCCAAGTTTTTTAATTTCTTTGATATTAGAAATAAATACTGCAATACCTGCTAATAAACCAACTAATGCGATTGCTAATGCAATACTGATAATAATTCTATATCCTTCTAAACTAGTATGGAATCCGTTATATGGTGTGTATGCTTTTCCGATAGCTGATGACATTGGATAAAATCATGCATCTAATGAGAAACCAATAAATGACATAACTCCTACTGATGAAGTATAACTACCTTTTTCAATATGGATTTCATTAAGTTGAGCATATCTTAGTGTTGCCATAGCTCATGTTAGTGAACCAATAAACATAAATAATAGAATACTTAATACAATAATTAAGGTATTAGCATTTTGAATGTATCCAATCAAGATAATAACAACAATAGAAGCGATTGCTAATCCTGTCGAAATTACCAAAAACATAATATATGAACGTGTTTTATCTGCTCAACCACCAATTACTCAAGAAATAAAGATTCTAAATCCATACGAGATAATTCCGGTTAAAATAAATGAAATTCATCCTGGTGCCCCATATTCATTAACCAGCATTTGTAAAACATAATAAGGAAAAACAGTTTGGAAAGTGTACATTCCCATTAAAAACACTGATAATGCTCATAGTTTTCAATTCTTAAGTTTCTTAAATCCTTCTTTTAAAGATGCTTTAAATTTTACTCAAGAAAACTTTTCTTTTGGTTTGTTTGGATCTGCTACCACTTTTTCTATTGGTCGTTCTGGAACCAATAACATTACCAAAATTGCAACTAAAATCAAGAATGCTACTACAATAAAGATATAAACAGCAAATGGAACACCTGATGATGGAACTTGGTTTTTGCTTAATTTTCCAATTCAGAATGTTGCAATTAAGAATCCTAATGCTCAAATTAAAATAAATCCGATGATTCCGTTAAATGAACTTTCTAATCCGTATGCATATCCTTGATTTTCTTTTTTAGCTTGTTGTGACACAAGCTTTCATAACGGACTTCAGAACACCAATGTCGATGTTACTCCTCAAAGTCCCCATATAACTGCATATTGTGCAAACAATGAAGCTCTCAATGCTGCTGTTTGTTGATAACTTCTTTGATTAAGCAACAAGATCGCAAACCACACTGCGATAATTGCTGTCGAAATAATCGCAATAAACAACAATCATCTGGAACTAAATTTGTTTGCTAAGAATCCGCCTGGAAGTTGGGTAACTAAAGTAACTATCCCGATGATTGCGATTAATATTGCAACTTGATCTTCACGAATACCTAAATATAAGTTAAAGTTAGGAATAATATTTTTAAGATAGTAAGGTACTGCTATCACAAAAACATCAGCTGCGGCAAGAATAATTAATGCAACAATTTGCTTTCAGGTAAATTCTTTTAACCTATTTAGCATTTTACTCCTTTCTAATTTTATAATGAATTTTATTTAGTTAAATAAAATTCAGATAGAATGCTAAAGTATTTAACAAAGTCTTCTAAAAATGAAACATGTCCTGTATTTTCAATAACTTTAACTGTAACATTTTTAGCGTGTGCTAAAAAGTATGTTTTTGTTTTTTCACAATTAATAATCATATCATTTGATCCTAAAACCAATAATGTAGGAACTTTAATACTTTCGATTCCTGCTTCAACAGCATTGTGTAAACTTACTTCAGCAAGTGAAAAACCTAGTTTCATTACATGTGGGTTGCTTGCTGCACCAGATTCAAAATATGCTCTTTGTTGTGCCTCAACACTAGGGTCTTGTAATGCTTGTAAATACACAGGTGATAAAGCACCTAACAGTGTCTTATATTCATCAAAGGTTTGTGGGGCAAACAATTTAAAGAATTCTTCTTTACGTTCTAATAAAGTCTTATTCATTGGTGAGACATAAATCATTTTAGCGAATAATTCAGGTGCTTTTTTGTATGCAAGCGAAATGGTTCCACCACCCATTGAATGTCCGATTAAAACTACATCTTTTAAATCGTTATCTTTAATAAATTTAATTAATAAGTCCGCAAATGAATCAACACTTACTTCATCACCATTTTTAGGTTCAACCATATTGTTGCCTGGAAATGCTAATGCATAGTAATCACTAAGTGTTCAGTGCTTCATAAATATATCGTGTAGTTCTGGATTTGAGTTAAATCCATGAACGAATATAATTGGATTTTTTGGTTGATTATTATCCTTAACAACTAATGGATAATCATATTTTAATGTTTTCATAATCTCCTTTATAATTTAAATAACACATTTATGGAAATGTTTTTATAATAAACATAATTATTATACATTTTTTTAATAATTAGGTTGTTTATTTTTTATTTATTTTCTAAATATATTAATTATATTTTATTTTTTCCACACCTTATTGCAACTAAAAGAAAACTAGGTTAATAACCTAGCTATTAAAATACTAATTTTCAAGTTTTCTTCATTTGTAATCTGTTTTACCAAGTCTTTTAAGTTCCAAGGTATTGCTTAAAAATACTATTACACCTGATAAAAATCCTAAGAATGCTACTGATAAAGCAACTAAGATAATGATACGATATCCTTGTAAACTCGGATTTGGTGCCCCTTCGGTTGTAAAATGTTTTCCAATACCGGCTAAAATAGGTGAAAATCAAGCATCTGATGATGAACCAATAAATGACATAATACCAACCGATGAAGCATAGGTTCCTTTTTCAATATGAACTTCATTAACTTGTGCATAACGTAATGTAGCCATCGCTCACACACAGGTTCCGATTACCACAAATAATAAACTACTAATTCCAATTACCACAAAAGAACTTTTTATATATCCTATTAAAATGGTTCCTGCAAGCGAAATAAGTGCCAATGTAGTAGCGATAATTAAAAATAATGTATATGAACGGCTTTTATCTGCTCAGATTCCAACTATTCAGGAAATGAAGATTCTTAACACATATGCTATCAAACCAGTTAGTATCAATACCAATGTTTGGGGTGCATGATACTCATTTGTCATCATTTGCAGAGCATAAAATGGAACCACCGATTGGAAGATGTACATTCCCATTATAAAGAAAGCTAATGCTCATAATTTTCAATTGCGAATTGATTTTCAAAATGAAAATAATGATGATTTAAATTTTGCATATGTAAATGGTGTTTTGGGTTTATTTGATTTTTCTCTTGGTTTTTCAGGAACAAAAAATAAGGTAAGCACAGCAATTGCTAATAAAAATACTGCTAAAATAAACACAAAAACTGAAAACGGTACACCTTGATTGCTTGCTGGATTTTCTTTAACTACTGGGTATCATAATTTAATAAATAAAAACAATAACACTCATACAAAAATAAATCCAATAATACCATTAAATGAATTAACTACTCCATATGCAATTCCTTGATTTTCCTTAGTTGCTTGTTGTGAAACAAGTTTTCAAAGTGGTGCTCAAAAGATTAGTGTGGAACTTATACCCCATAATCCTCAAATAATTGCATATTGTATATATAATCCTTCATTATTATCATAAGTATAATTTTTAGTAGTTAATAATGCAGCCCCGAATCAAAATGAAATCAAAGCAGTAGTGACACAGGCTCCAAATAACAGTCATCTCGAACTATATTTGTTAGCTAAAAAACCGCCTGGTAGTTGAGTCAATAACTTAACTATACCTATAATTGTTATCAAATTAGCAAGTTGATCCTCTCGGATACCTAAGGTTTGGTTAAAGTTTGGGATAATATTTCTAAGATAATACGGAATTGCAATAACAAATACATCAGCAGCAGCCAAAATCGTTAATGCTATTCATTGCTTAGGGGTGAATGATTTAAATCTCGCAAACATATTTTCCTTTCTTGTAAGAAAATAACATAATTTTATGTAAATGTTTCTATATATGCAAATTATATTATATAGTATTTTCGAATATGTAAGATTTTTTGAGTTGATTATAATTAAAATTATGCAAAAACATTGCTTTGTGGTATTTTTTTGCATAATTTTAAGGTGTTTCATTTCTTTTGATACCTTGTTTTTAAAACGAATTTTAAAACCAAAACAAACACATAATTTTGAATATAAATCTACGTATATGATATAATAAAGAAATTAAGGAGAAATATGATAATTAAGAACAAATTACTCTTTATATCTGCAAGTGTTTCCGCATTAGCACCAATTGCTTTAGTTGTATCTTGCAATTCAGGAAGTCATAAAACTGGCGAAGAAGCAAAAAGAGAAGTAGCAGATCAAATATTAAATAACTATGAAAATATTTATAAGAATAATAATACATTATCTTCATTAGGTGTAAGTGGAGTTTCATTTAGTATCGATGCTGAAACTAAAGAAGAAGTAAGAACAGAAGTGATAAAAGATTTAGCCGGTAAAGATGATGCTTTTGTGCAAAAACTTATTGAATATCTAAAAGATACAAAAGAAGCTACATCAGCTTATATATCAGGAAATACACCAAATGCAGCAAGTGGAGTAAGTAAACTTCAACAAAAATACGGGAGCGATGCTGTTCAACTTATGACAACAATATCTAATATATATCTAAAAATTACTCCAATTATCACTAAATCACTAACCAAAAATATTTCTGGTAGTTTGAATTTAGGATAAGTAAATTATAAATATTACTATTTAAATAAGGAAAATATGACATTAAAACGAAAATTTATTTCTTCTTTTACTGCTGCTTCTGTTATAATACCTGTTGCTTTAACAGTTGCCTGTGCTCCGATATACAATAGTCAAGAAGCAAGTAAAAAGTCACATCAAGGAACTACAAACGAAGAAGATATTAGACAGATCGCTAAAAATAATGAAAATATTAATGTTATAAAGCAGAACCTTGCTCAAAAATTTACTACATTAATAATATCACAAAGTTCTAGTATTAATAATTCATTAGGTATTCATATTTCTTTTCCTGCTGACTTAACTAATGAAATGAAACAGGCTGCTCTTGAGGGGTTACAGCAAGTTAACGATATTAATGAATTAAAAAGATTGGAATCTTTTATTGAAGATACCAAAAGTTTATCTCATAAAATTACTTCTTCTGCTTTAACAGGTAATATTGACCTTAATAAAATTCAAAATGAAGCAAATGCTTTAGAGAAAAAACATAACACACCCGAAGATAAAAAAATATTAGAACTATATTTAAACATTATCTCTAAAATGAATTCAAGGGTGTCTCAATGAGCAAGAAGTAAATCAAACTCAATCCCTAATACTTACTCTAATATAAATAATTATGGTTCATATGGTTCAAATATTTATGGTTTAGATTACAGGTAAAAAACTGTTTTTTATTTATAAAAAGTAGTATTATATATAAGTATTCAGAGGTTGTAATGTCAACTAAAAAGAAGTTATTTTGAATTACTACATCAGTTATTTCTGCTGCAACAACATCGGCAGCAGTTATTTTTAGTATAAATTCAAATAACGAAAATAATTTTATTCCAACAAAGACAAATATTTTTAATGATAAAGGAACTGGTGTTAAAAAAGACGATGAATCAAAAATGAAAGATTCAAAGGCTGATATTATCAAAAATCCTAAAAATACCGAAAACCATAAACTTCCTGATTTAGAACCTATTAATAAAAGACTAGAAGTTAAATTTACAACCAGAAAGGAAAATCTACTTGCTCAAATAAGCAGGACTTTACAACAACAGCTTGTCTCATACCAAGCAAATATTAATAATGAATCATCAAAAGATTTTTTAAGTGAAATTCACAGCAACTTAGTAAACTTAGAACCAAAAAATGTGGATAACTTAGTTAAAATTTGAAACAAATTAATTACTTTTATCAACAGCACAGAAGTTAAGACACCACAAAATCTAAATGATGAAATCGCCAAATTAAAGCAAGAATACAATAATCTGTATAAACAAGAATTTGAAGTATTTGAGAATATTATAAGCAAATATAATGTTATTATTTCTTTAAAATATAAAGAGCAACAAAAATTACACAGTTTTCCTGTCGTTCCAGATAATCCTATTAGTGATACTAAACAAAAACAACCAAGCGACAATAAAAAGATAAATAAAATAACAAAAAAATTACACGAAGAAAACATCAAAGAATTTATAAATGAGTATTTAATCTTTAGAACTTACAACCATTTAGAATTACTTAAAAATTATAAAGAGCAAATTTTTATTACACTTATCAAAATTATTAAACAACTTGATGCAAATGATGTTATTTTAAAACAAGCAATAATGCTTATGAAAGAAATTTCAAATAATATTTCAAAAGTTGCTGATTCAAAAGATGCGGATTATAAAAAGAAAGAAAATGCTATTTTAGTTAATCTAGTTCAAAAACACCAAGAGGCATTTTTATTCTTACAAAAAATAAATCCTATTTATTCCAAAATAGTTAAAATTATTAATGAAAATCAGAATCCAAAAGAAATAGACAAAATAAGTTAGATGAATTTAATCCATAGTTATAACTATGGATTTTTGTAAAAAATGAGATTTTATAAAATTTATCAACTTATTATGTTGTTTATTATATAACTAAGAAGAAAAGATTAATATAAAGTAAGACGCTGGGTTGGTACCACAACGGTGTCCTACTTTAGTGAATTTGGACAATAAATTGATATCAAATTATTGGTAAAGTTATATAGGCTGCACATATGTGAAGTTTTTAAAAAAATAACAAGCAAACTTGTTATTGGTCAATTATTTGAAATGGAGCGAGTAAAGGGAATCGAACCCTCATAGTCAGCTTGGAAGGCTGAAGTTCTGCCATTAAACTATACTCGCATCTTTATTTGCTATTTAATTATAGCACTAAGAGTTTTTTTTTAAAGAAAAAAATTATTTATTTTTTTAACTTGCTTTTTGTTAAAATATTTATATATTATCTATTTATACATAATTTTAGGAGAATAATGGGCTTTTTTAAGAATTTAATCAATAAGGTTTTTAAACGAGAGAAAAAAACAATTGAAGAAAAACAGCAAGAAATAGAGATCCAAAAACAAAAAGAAATTATTAATAGTGAAAAATTTAGAAAATACGAAAGCGGCCTTTCAAGTAGTTCAAATTTTGGTAAGCAACTTCTCGAGATTCAAAATCGACATTTAAAAATTGATGAAGATTTTTTTGACGAATTAATGGAGCTTTTAATAATGTCTGATATCAATTCTTCATTAGTTGATGTTATGCTTGAAAGAATTAAAAAGGAGGTTAAAACCAATAATATCGATGATCCAAAGCTTATTGGTGAAATAATTGCTGATCAAATGTTTTTAATTTATACAAATGATTCAGTGACTAATACACAATTAGATTATCAAGACAACAGGCTAAATGTGTTTATTTTTGTCGGAGTAAATGGTTCTGGAAAGACTACTTCAATTGCTAAGATTGCTTATAAATATATAAATGATGGTAAAAAAGTATTAATCGCTGCTGCTGATACATTTAGAGCGGGTGCTGTAAATCAATTAGGTGTTTGAGCTGAACGCATTGGTGCTGATATTATCAAACCAAATAAGAATGGTGAGGACCCTGCTTCTGTTGTTTATAAAGCATTAGAGAAAGCAAAAAATGAATCATACGATTTATTAATCATTGATACTGCTGGACGCTTACAAAGCAAGGTAAATTTAATGAAAGAATTAGAGAAAATGGTTGGTATCATCAAGAGATTTGAACCATCAGCTCCACATGAATCATTGCTTGTTTTAGATGCAACTACAGGACAAAACGGATTATCACAAGCAAAAAGTTTTAAAGAAATTGCTGATTTAACTGGTATTATTTTAACTAAAATGGACGGAACTTCTAAGGGTGGAATTGTTTTATCTATAAAAGATGAATTTGGTTTATCAGTTAAATATGTTGGTTTAGGTGAAAAACTAACTGACTTACAAGAATTTGATTTAGAGTTATTTATCTATCAGATGACTAAGGATTTAATTGATGTCTAAGAAGAGTTTAGAAAATTTAACAAAATACAGTAAATTATTTGAAAAATATCGTAATTTTTTAACACAAAATCAACAACAACTGTTTCAGTTATATTTTTATCAAGATCTCTCGTATGCAGAAATTGCTGAAATTGTTGCTACAACCAGAACATCAATTTATGATACAATTAAACATACCATACAAAAACTTGATAAACTGGAAGAAAAAATGCATTAAAAGCAAGGAAGTTTCCTTGCTCCCAAAATGCAATCTAAAAAGCTACACTATAAAAATTAGACTATTGTGTAGCTTT
>NZ_JBTHHH010000026.1:0-6318 GCF_054353815.1 Mycoplasma sp. AC1221
GAATTATAATTACTATTCAGTTTTCAAAGGACTATGCCTAAGGGGCATTTTTTTATTCAATTTACGAATATTTCTACAAAAATATGCTTTTATGTTAAAATAATGATAGAAATTATATTTAGAACATTATAAGTATATTGTTTTAATAATAAAAACTGAAAGGAATTGATAATGAAAAGATTTAGTAAATTAAAGATGTTATTATGAGCTTTACCTACGACTGCATTAGTTTTAGCATCTACAGTGATTTTTTCAGTTAAAGAAAAAGGAAAATCTGATATTAAATGATTTGAAAATTATCATAATAATAAATTTCAAGTGAGGAATTTTAGAATAAAGACAAGTTCTTCTGATCCGACTATAATTAATTCACTTAAAAATTTCGAGTTGAAAATTATTTTAAAACATGAATTTGACAAAAACAGCGAAAATGATTTGGAGGATTTGTTAAAAAACAAGAACCAAGATTTCATTGAAAAAATCAAAAAATCAAATCTAATTTTTAAAGATGTTAAAACTTCTTCGTTAGCACCGTTTGTTTGATTTTATTTTGAAAACGAAGAACAACGAAAAAATTTTGTTGAAAAAATACAAAAACTTGATTCAATATTAGGAATTGTTCTTTTTGATCAAAGTGTTGTACAACTAAGCAATAGTAATCAATATGATCCATATTATAAACTTTATAGAAAAATAAATAATAATAATGATTTGTTTATGGATTTTATTAAACAAAAAGAGCGAGAAAATCATAGAAGTTATATACCCACATCTAAAATTGGAATTTTAGAAGTTGGTGGAAAATTTGATGAAACTATGGATAATGACTTTTTAAACAGAGGTTATGAGGTTCTAATAACAAATAAAAATCTTGAATTAAACCATCATTCTCAAGAGGTTCCATTGATTGCAGCTGGTAGTCAGGGATTTGACAGATACGCTAAAATGTATTTTAGTAGTTTTAAAACTGATAAAGAATGAGAAGGCGCCCTTGAATGGTTTGTTAAAAATGGTGTAAAAGTTATAAATCATAGTTATGGATCGATTTATGATTTATTAGGTAGCGAATATAATGAAAATAACTTACTTTTGGATAGTATTTCAAGAAAATATGGAATTATAAATGTATTTGCATCCGGGAATGATAATGATAACCGTGACAAAGGAAATGAATGAATAAATTCAAAATCATTATCAATTAACAATATTGTAGTCGGAGCATTAGAATATGATTCATATCGTGGAATATCATCTGATAATATTGCCCGATATTCAAATTATCTATTATTTGATAAATATAAAAACTTAGCAAAACCTAATGTTGTTGCACCAGGTTATTTATATAAAAGAAAAATATTGGGTTATGGTGATAGTCAATATAATAAAATTGGTACAAGTTATGCAGCACCAATTATTTCAGGGTTGATATCTACATTATTAAGAGAGAAAAGTTTAATTAATAATGATAATTATAGAATTCAAGCAATTAAAGCAATTTTAGCTGTGGCATCTTGAATTCCGAATAATAATGATATAGCTTATAAAAGTAATGGGTACTCACTAAAATATGGAGCTGGTATTCCTAATTTTGAAAAGATGCTTAAAGCGTTTGATAATCTAACAATTGCTAATATTGATAAAAAAACAAACGGAACTGTGTTAGCAACAAAAGAATTTTATGCTTATAAAGGACAAAACATAAGAGTAGCTAGTTCGTGATTATTCAATGCTGGATTGCTTAAAAATAAAGAAAATAAACCAAGTTCGAATTTTAGTTGATATCTATATTTAATTCCATTTTTTGCAATCGGAACAGGAATTGCAGATTTAGTGTGAAGTGGTACACATAAAAACGACAGCCAACTTAAATTACATGAAACCCTAAAAAGACAAGAACAAAAATTATATTCTGATTATGATTTAATTTTAGAATATAAAGATAAAAATGGGAATTGAAAGCAAATTAAAAAAATAATTACAGAAGATTCAACAGATGAACTTATAATCCATAATGCAAATATATCAGGTTTATATCGAGCAAGGGTAGTAAAATATAAAGATTCATTATTTGAAAATTCTATTGATGATAATATTGCAATGACATATTTGGTATCTTGATAAATGAAAAGAACATTTAAAACTATATTAGCATCTTCTGTTTTATCAACTTCTTTAATAGCTTTGTCATGCTCTAGTAACAAAGTTTCTATAAATTACGACGATGAAAATATTGATTATCGTTTAAGATTTGCTGAATTACTTGATCTTTACCAAACCCAAACTAATATAAAAAGAAATCCATATGATTTTTTTATGTTAAAATGAGAATCTGGTGAAAATAATGGTGGGTATGGTGTTGAAACCTTATTAAAGAATAATTTCACAATATTTACAAGTTCCAATCAAGTTCGGAATGATTATTTAAGTAGGTTTTCACTAGATTTTTATAAGAAAATATACAATATGTTTTTAAGGTTAAATGAAAAAGAGAGGGATTTTAATATCAATGATTATTGAAAAATTAATCCTAATAATATGACACAAGAGCAAATAAATAAGTATAATGAACAAAAATTCGAAGAACAATATTTATATAATCAAAAAATAGATGAATTTTTTAAGACAAAAAACTTGGTTCTTTCTACATCTTGACATGCTCGCTATCGTATTGACTATTCCCAAATAGATTACTTGATATATAATCCTAGAAGTAATCCTGATGAAATCTCGTTTATTAAAGTACATACTGGACAATTGCAACCTGCGAGGTATTACCAACCTGCAAGTGGAGGTGCATCATTTATGGATTCTGCTGTAATAAATAAAAATATTAAAATTAATCCGATTGTAAATGATCACTTAACTAAGCAAGAAGTTATAGATCTCTTTGAATTTCTTGAAAAAAAATATGAGGTAAAATAAATGAAGCATCATAAGTGATTGATATTATTTGTTTCTGTATCAATGATTGCACCTATTTTAATTGCTTGCTCAAATGTTGAAACAAAAAAACCGACGGAAAATAAAGCAGAGATTAATGCCACAAATGAATTTAATAATTTACTCGAGTGATATCAAAAGCAAAATAAAATAGTATCTAACCAAGACCGCTTTGGTAAGTATTGAAGTTATCTTTGAAACAAAGATAAGATACCTTTATTTAAGCAGCCATACCTTATTATTGAGACACTAGATGACCTAAAGAAAAAAATACTTAATAAATTTGATCGTAAATTATTTGTGGAACTATATAATAGTAAAAAATATAGTTTAGATTTTGATATTCGAAAATTAGATGAAAAAGATATTCTTGAACTTAATTTACAAAAATTTTCTAATATTTTTTTAAATAACCAAAACCTTGAAGTTTTCTTTAAAGAAAATAATTTACTTATAGCTCAATATTGACATGATCCAAACGATAAAAACAAATACAATCAAAAATATCTTATACCAGATCCTACACACCAATCAGATACTCATTTAATATTTGATGTAGTTAGTCCAAATGACTTATATTATGTGGAAGATTTTGGGTTATATCAAAGTTCACCACAATATGAAAAAGACTTTTTATACAAAGATGTAAAATTAACTGTAATTACTTTTAATAAAGGAAAAAAGATTTTTATAGATGAAAATTTAACAAAAACTCAAACTAAAAATATTTACAAAACACTTTTAACAAAATATGGTGATCGAGTATAAAATATACACAACAATATTAATATTGTTGTGTTTTAATAACAAAACACATAAATTTAAAAGCAAAAAATATTAAAATTAGCTTATTTTTATACACTAAAAAACCTAATTTTATAATATAATTTAATATATGAATAAATTGAAAATAGGTGTTGATATAACACATATTTCCAGGTTTGTAAACAAAAGTAATTCTTTTATTGATAGGTTGCTTTCTGCAGATGAATTAGTTAAATTTGATAAACTTAAACAAAAACAAAAGCAATTATTTTTAGCACGAAGTTGAGCAATAAAGGAAGCTATTTTCAAAGCAGATAATCAATATTATAAATTTAAAGAAATTGATATAAAAAAAATAAATAATAGATGAATCTTTAAAGATTTTATTATTACAATTTCGCATGAAAAAGATATATTGGTTGCTTTTGTAATTAATATGGGGGAATAAATGAAATTTACAATAGATACTAGAATTAAGTTTCTTGCTACATGTTTAGCATGATTGCGTCGTTGATTGAAACTTGGTTCAATGCTGCGTAAGTATAAAAAAACACCTGAATTAGTTTCTCGTGAACAACGCTATAAGTTTATTCTAAAAATTGCTAAGAAATTAATTAAAATTTATAATATTGATTTGGCTATTGAAGGCATTGAAAATATTCCAAATAATGGTGGAATTATTTTAACCCCTAACCATAAATCATATATTGATGCCTTAGTTTTGATTGCTGCATTAGAACAAACAAATCAAGAATTTATTGATAAGCCTCGTGTCCCTACATTTATTGGTAAAGAAGGATTGAAAAAAAGTAAAACTATTTATAAATCAATGCAACTACTTGATTCATTTTTTATAGATAACAAAAATATCCGCGATAGTCTTCGTACATTAGATGAATTTACTGATTTTGTCAAAAATCAAAAAACTTTTGGAATTGTCTTTCCGGAAGGAACCCGCATTAAAGAAGAGAAATTAGGTGATTTTAAATCAGGTATCTATAAAATGGCTAATAATACATATATGGATGTGATTCCTGTTGCTATCTCAAATACATTAGATGCTTTTAGTCTCAAACGTCATGGCAGAATCAAAGTTACAGTTTCATTTTTAACTACTTTAAAAGCTAAAACTAATATTACTAAGGAACCAGCAATAATTGCAACTAAAGCAAAAGATATGATTGCTGCAAAGTTAGGATATACTGATGAAATTAAAAAATAAAAATCTTAACTATTCTTATGAGCATAATTTCAAATTAGCTGATTTTGATGGACCACTTGATTTGTTGTTAGAGTTAATTAAAGCGAAGAAAATAAGCATCATGGAAGTTAATTTAATCGAATTAGCAACTCAATATATTCAAATCATTAATCATTTAAAAGAAGCAGAAATTGATATTGCTGGCGATTATTTAGTAATGGCTACAACCTTAATCAACCTAAAAGCAAAGATGATCCTACAAGGTCCTGATGAAGTGGATGAAGAAATAGAACAAGAAAAGAAATTGTTTATTCAAGATTTAGTTGAATATGAGCAGTTTCGTCAGGTTCGTGAAGCTTTAAAAACATTTCAAAGTCAGCGCGCTGATATTTATATTAAAAAAGCAAGTAATATTGATGAATACATTCAAGACAGTGATTCAGCAAAACTTGATGGACATTCAAATCCGATAAAATTAATTAATGTTCTGCGTAAGATGTTTGAAAGAGTTTATGCACAGCATTTAAGACAAACCAAACTTGAAAAGTTTAATTTAACACCATCCGATCAATTTCCGTTTATTAAGAATTTATTAAAACAACACCAAACCTTAACTTTTGAAATGGTATTTAATCAACCAACCTTAAATCACTTTGTTATTACCTTAATTGCAGTTTTAGATTTAGCAAGACAACAGTATTTACTAATCAAACAAGATAATCAATTTGATGCAATTTCAATAACCAGAGGAGAAAAATTCAATGAAGAATAAAATATTAGAGGCACTTTTATATATTCAAGGTGATGATGGACTTACTTTAGAACAAGTTAAAGAAATATTTAACTTAAATACCTTACACGAAGCAAAAAAAGTAATGGCAGATTTTCATAAGGATTTCAACTCTGAAGATCGTGGTTTAAAAGTTGTAGTATTCAATGAAATATATAAATTAGCTACCCGTGAAAGTGTTAAAGAATATATAACTAAGATGGTATCAGTTGTGCGTCCACATCGTTTATCAAATGCTGCTATTGAAGTAGCAGGAATTGTAGCTTATAAACAACCAATAACCCGTAGTCAAATTAACAAAGTGCGAGGAACTGCATCTGATCAGGTAATTAATACTTTATTAGTTAAAGGTGTGATTGAAGAGGTTGGTATTTCGCCAACTCCTGGTAGACCAATATTATATGGGATAACAAATAAATTCTATGATCACTTTAAAATTTCTACTTTACGTGATTTACCAAAACTAGATGATTTCAATTATGTTGATGGTGTTGAAAATGAGGCAAATGATTTTGATTTATTTACTAGCCAAAGAGAGGATAAATAACCTATCACTTAGATAGGTTACCCAAAATGCAATCTAAAAAGCTACACTATAAAAATTAGACTATTGTGTAGCTTT
>NZ_JBTHHH010000027.1:0-4406 GCF_054353815.1 Mycoplasma sp. AC1221
AATTATAATTACTATTCAGTTTTCAAAGGACTATGCCTAAGGGGCATTTTTTTAATTGAAAACACAAAAAAGAATAAAGAAATTTAATTAACATAAAAATATTTTAATATAGCAAGAATGATAAAATAAAAATCTAAAATTTTATGTTTTTATTTTTACAAAATTATGCTAAAATATATTAGCAATAAATAAGAAAAGTTTTTTTTGATATATATAGTTTTATTGTATAATACTATAGCCAATACACGGAGAAGTAGCTCAGTTTGGTAGAGCACTACATTTGGGCTGTAGTGGTCGCAGGTTCAAATCCTGTCTTCTTCACCATTTCGGGGGGTTAGCTCATTTGGCTAGAGCGCCTGCCTTGCACGCAGGAGGTGGTGGGTTCGAATCCCATACTCTCCACCATTTATGGCACTATAGCTCAGTTGGTTAGAGCATCCGGTTCATACCCGGAAGGTCAAGAGTTCGACTCTCTTTGGTGCTACCAAAAAATCTATAAATTCGGAAATGGACCTATAGCTCAACGGTTAGAGCAACCGGCTCATAACCGGTTGGTTACAGGTTCGAATCCTGTTGGGTCCACCAATATGGGTGATTACCCAAGTCCGGTTGAAGGGAGCA
The DNA here is from genome assembly GCF_054353815.1 of Mycoplasma sp. AC1221. NCBI lineage: Bacteria > Bacillati > Mycoplasmatota > Mollicutes > Mycoplasmatales > Mycoplasmataceae > Mycoplasma > Mycoplasma sp. AC1221. The sequence goes on from NZ_JBTHHH010000027.1 coordinate 622, forward strand.
GTCTTGAAAACTGCCAGGGGCTTTACGGCCCGCGGGGGTTCGAATCCCTCATCACCCGCCACCATAACTTAACATAATATGAATTTATAGAACATATCGCGGAATGGAGCAGTTTGGTAGCTCGTCGGGCTCATAACCCGAAGGTCACAGGTTCGAGTCCTGTTTCCGCAACCAATGGTTCAGTGGTAAAGTGGTTAATACGCCTCCCTGTCACGGAGGAGAACGCGGGTTCGATCCCCGTCTGGACCGCCATTGGCTCTGTAGCTCAGTTGGTAGAGCAACAGATTGAAGCTCTGTGTGTCGCTGGTTCGATTCCTGCCGGAGCCACCATCAAAAATTGCTATATTTTATAAACTGCAGTAAATTAGTTTATAAAATATAGCAATTTTTATTTTTTTGCTAAAATATATAGATATAAAAAAGGAGAAAAATATGGACTATAAAAAGACATTAAATATGCCAAAAACTGATTATGAAATGAGAGCTAATTTATTAGTTAAAGAACCAAAATATCGTCAGTTTTGGGAAAGTTCTAAAATTTACCAAAAAGTATTATCAAAAAATAAAAATAACCCAAAGTATATCTTGCACGATGGTCCACCATACGCTAATGGAGGTATTCATGTTGGTCATGCATTAAACAGAGTTTTAAAGGATATTATTGTTAGATATAAATCTTTATCAGGGTTTTATTCACCATTTGTTCTTGGTTGAGATACACATGGTTTACCAATAGAGCATAAAATGCTTACTGAAAGCAAATTAAATAAGGATGAACTTAATCCTGTAATTTTACGTAAAAAAGCAGCTCAATATGCTTTACAACAAGTTAATAACCAACGAAACCAACTTAAATCCTTGCAATTATTTACCGATTATTCAAAATCATATATAACCTTAGATAAACAATATGAGGTTATGCAGCTAAAGGTTTTTAAAAAGATGGTAATGGATGGATTGGTATATAAAGGATTAAAGCCTGTATTTTGATCACCTAGTTCCCAAAGTGCTTTAGCCGAATCTGAGGTAGAATACCAAGATGTAATTTCACCATCAATATATGTTGCTTTTGAAGTTGTAGCAAGTAATTTTGAAAATGTTAAAACTGGTGATAATTTAGTGATTTGGACTACAACTCCATGAACATTATTGGCTAATGCAGCAGTAGCGATTGGATTAGATATTGAATATGCCCGTGTAAAAAATAATGGAAGTTTTTATATTATTGCAATTGATTTATTAACTGTTGTTGCATCAAAATGTGGTTGAGATACATATGATATTGTTTCAGTTTTTAAAGGTTCACAAATTTTAAATTATAATATTGAATATTTAACACCAATTTTGAAGTTTCATGCTCCATTAGTGATTGGGCATCATGTTAGTGTTGAATCAGGATCTGGTTTAGTTCATATTGCTCCGATGTTTGGTGAAGATGACTTTTTAATTGGACAAAAAAATAAGTTACAGATGATTATGCATATTTGTGATAAAGGTTATATTGAAAATACCAATACTGATTTTGATGGGATGTTTTATCAGGATGCAAATAAGAAAATATCAGAATTTTTAGCAAACAAATTATTACACTTTGAAAGATTTAAGCACTCATACCCACATGATTGAAGAACTCATAAACCAATTATCTTTCGTGGGACACCACAATGATTTGTTTCAATTGACAAAATTAGAGAGCAAATTTTAGATCAAATTGAAAATAATGTTACTACTTATCCAGCATGACCAAAAAAACGTTTATATTCAATGATTCAAAATCGTTCTGATTGAACTATTTCACGTCAAAGAAGTTGAGGAGTTCCACTAATTATCTTTTATGATAAGGATGGAAAACCAGTTTTTGATTCAGAATTATTTGATCATGTTATAGATTTAGTAGAAAAATACGGAACTGATATTTGATGAGAAAAATCAACTGAAGAATTATTACCTTTAAAATATCAAAATCAAGGTTTTACTAAGGAAAAAGACATTATGGATGTTTGATTCGATTCAGGTGTTTCAAGTGTAGCTGCTGTAATAGAACCGAATTTACAATCACCATATGATTTATATTTAGAAGGAACCGATCAATATCGTGGTTGATTCAACTCATCAATTATTAATTCAGTTGCATATAAAGGATTAACACCTTATAAAAATCTTATATCACATGGTTTCGTTGTAGATGCTAAGGGAAATAAGATGTCTAAGTCAAAAGGTAATTCAGTTGAACCTTCTGATATTATCAATAAACGTGGTGCAGAGATTTTAAGATTATGAGTTGCAAATTCAGAATATCAAGGTGACATTTCAATAAGTGAAGATATTTTAAATCAAAATACCGAAATATACCGTAAATTAAGAAATACCATTAAATTCTTGCTTGGTAACTTAAATAATTTTGAATATTCTAAAGACATTAAAAGAACCGGAATCCATATGTTTATTTATCAACAACTTCAAGAATTAAAATACAATGTAATTAAAGCATATGACGAATATAAGTTTTTAATGGTTGTAAAACTGCTTTCAAACTATGTTGTTGAGCTTTCTAGCTTCTATTTGTCTGTTACCAAAGATATTTTGTATGTTCGTTCATTAAACGAATCACAACGACTTATGACACTTGCAAATATGTATGAGATAGTCGAATTTCTTATAATAGCGCTTGCTCCGATTTTACCTACCACATCCGAAGAAGCATATGAGTTCTTTGATAAAAAAGATAAATATGAATCAGTATTTTTAGAAAATTTACCAAAACTTTCTGAAATAGCATATGATGCAGCATTAATTACTTCATATAAAGAATTTTTTGAACTACGTGATAAAGTTAATGTGCTAATTGAAAATGCGATTAAAGCTAATTTAGTGAAGCGATCAAATGAATTAGAATTATTTTTACCTAAAACATCTGATTTAATAGCTAAACTTGATTTAAAAACATTATTAATGGTAGGAAAAATAACACAGGGAAGCGAATTAAAAGTTGAAAAATTTGATTCATTAAAATGCTTAAGATGTTGAAATCATTTTGATAAAGAAAATGTTAAAAATAATTTATGTAATCAATGTGAGCAAATTGTAAGAGAGTTTCATGAATAAAAAAATAAAAATATTAAAAAACTACTTATCTGTAAATAAAAAACGTATTTTAATAACTTATATATTTATTTTTGCTTCATTAATAGTTTTTTTATTTATAGATCAAATGACAAAGAATCTATTATTTAATCACGGTTCAATAAAAACTTTGGATCAAAATTTTGAAGTATCTTATAATGGACAAAGATTTCCTGCTGAATCTATATTAAATAGTTACACAGTTTCGCCACTACTTGGGATACGAAGCATCTGACACGGTGGAATTACTTTTGCTAAAACTCGTAATACAACTTTAATTCAAACCATTTCAATCATTTTGTTTATTTTTATTTTAACATATGGATTGTTTTTAGATAAACATAATAAAATACGTGCAATATTTGTAGGAATAATATTGGCAGGTGATTTAGGTAATATGTTAGATCGTTTTATTTTTAGTGGTTATGTTAAAGACATCTTCTTTATACCTTTTTTAAATAGAGATGGCACATTTAATTTTGCTGATTCATTAATTTTCACCGGAATTGCTTTATTGCTTATCGGTAGTTTGATACCAGAGAGCAAAATTAGAGACCTTAAAAGACATAGGGATTTAATAATTCATTAAAACAAGCATATATGCTTGGCTGAATTGCAATTAAAGAAGCTACACTAAATGCAATGATTAAGAAGACAAATAA
>NZ_JBTHHH010000028.1:0-4098 GCF_054353815.1 Mycoplasma sp. AC1221
TTCAATTTTTAACAAAACACATTTTTAGTACCACAAAAGTGTCCATGTTTAGTTTAATCAAAAGGAATGATATGAATATGAGTATGAAATACCATCTGACCTGCTGAAGCACCAGTATTAACTAATAATTTAAAACCACTTTTATTGTGTTCTTTGATATATTTAGCAGCCAACTCACGAGCTTTTAACATTGCATAAATAAAGTCTGCATCGTTGTTTTCTAAAATGTTTGCTTCTGGGGTTTTCGGAATAACTAAAAAGTGTCCAGGTTGAAACGGTTTAATATCATATATTGCAATTACTTTTTCATCTTCATAAAGAATTTCTGCTGGTATTTGACGATTAATAATTTGGGTAAAGATACTAGCCAAGGAACTTAGAATCCTTTGCTGAATCTTTTAATTTTGCATCATCTATACCTACAGAAACACGGTAACCTAAATCTAAGAATGCTTTGACAACTTGATCATATAAAGCAGAATCAGAAAGGTTTAATAAAACGGATAATTTAATAATTTTGTCTTTAAAAGGAGTAGCATCGAAACTAATAATTTTTTTAGTAATTTTTGCCGGTTGTCCTTGCTTGTCTTTATCTGGATTGTCTATTTCAATTGTTTTACCAATCGGTAAAACTCAGTTGAAAAATGATACTTGAATATTTTTATCATCAGAAGAAATATTAATTGCTTGCGATAAATTACCATTAGCATCGACTGAAACTAGACGAGAGTTTACAGGATCATAAAATCCACTTAAATCGCTATAATTTGCGATGTTTTTTAAAATCTCAATATTTGATGTAGCTCCATCTTTTCCGACTAAGAATCTAAATTTATTATCATTTTTTAAAATACCTACATATGAAGCAAGTTGCTTTTGTTGACTAGCATCAAAAAATAATAAGTCGTCAGAAGCATTTTTGTTAGTTGTATAACTTGTTTTTGCTAAATTATTATAATCATTGATACTTGAAATTTGACGAGTTTGTAGGGTAAAAATATCATCTGCATTAGAACTTTTGTATTGTCAAAGTTGCACAAACTGGTTTTTGACTAAATAATCTATTAATAAAAAGTTATTTAAGTCAAAATTATCTTTATTTGCATCATAGTCACTTTTATTAATCTTTTCTAATTCTTCTTTTTTATTGATTTTAAAATAAGTAGCAACCAATAAATTTTTTAAAACATTAAATCTAACATCTGATTCATCGATTTTAAATAATAATTTAAATTGATCCATATTCGGATGATTATTGGTAATATTTTGTGGTTGTAATAAGTTTAAATCATTTTGATTAAACAATCCTAATTTTTGTAATTTAGCAAGTTCTTTATTATAAAAATCATTATCCTTTTGTGATTCAAATGCTAAATATGCTAAATATGCATTATATGCATCAGTTGCAAAACTTTGCGATTGCAAAAGTGATTCATTAATTTGGGTTTGATTTTTATTATTTAAATCGAGATTATAGTATTTGCTTACTACTCCTAACAATCAAGTTTTTTCGATTTCTTTTTTGATTGCATCTTTTTTTTCAAAAGATAATTCTTGTTTAGTTTTTTCAGGAGTATTAACTTTGGTTCCACATGCTACAGTGGCAATTGGTAAGATGCTAATTAAAGAAGATAAAGCAAAATACTTAAAGCGTTTTAACATTATTTATCTCCTTTATTAAGTTCATTTGCTACAACTGCTCCGATGACATCAAAAGCAGATTTGTCGCTGTAGGTATATTTTTTGGTATTTAAATCAAAGTAACCGACTTTTAGTTGACCATCTTGATAAACAATATTTAATGAATTATTTTTATTATATGTATCATTGATTCATTGATTAATTTTTGAGATATCATCTAAATCTTTTGATAAATGAATTCCATTATCTATCACCTTTATCCTTGATTCTACATTTGTGATATCACTTTGTGTATAATCAGTGTTAGTTAATGAATTTGGGTTCTTTGTATTTAATACTGTTGCAACAAATTTTGGATCAGAAAGTGCATTAAGTAAAAAATCTTCTTTTGAAATACTTGCACTTAATTTATCTGTAATATGTAAATTTGTGTTATTGCCTGCTAATAAGTTTAATAAGTCACTTTTAATAAAATTGTTATAGTTATCTTTTGAAATTTTATAATCTGAAAATAACATTAATCCTTTATCAGTAGGGATAAGATAAAAATTAGGTTTGTTTTTGATGCTATATGCAAACGCTAAACGTTTATTACTGTCATCGATATTTACTGCGAATGCTTTGTTAAAAGTATCTTTGATATAAATGCTAAATTGATCACTTGTTAGCGAATCTATTAGTCGTTTTATATTAGTATTTACATTATTTACTAACTCAGAAAATTCTTGAATTTTGCTTTTATCTTTTGATTCTGAAATTGTTTTTGCTTTATCTAAATCAGATTGAATCAATGATTCAAGTTGTGGATTAAATCCTTTTGGTAATTGGTAAATAGTTGATAAATCAATTTGAGGTAATACAACAGATGTTTTGTTAGCATTAGCTTGTTGTTCAAAAATTCCTTGGGTTTGTGTTGCTAGTGCTTGATTTACATCCAAGTTAACTAAATCAGAAAACGATGTTATACCATTTGTTGCTAATGTGTTTGATTTAGTTAATGTTAAGTTATCTAAGGCAAATTGAAATTGCTGCTTACTTGGAACATCTGAATTTGACTTACTGATTCCATATAAAGTAGGAATATCTACAAAATTATTAAGGTAATCTATATTTGCTTTAAGAATTGGACTACCATCTGCTGTTTTTACACTGGTATATCTTAAGATATTAATAAGTTTATCCTTTGCACCATCTTTATCAAAAGAAAACGGGAGCAATAAATCTTTGTTTGCTACACCTGGAAGTAAAATTGAGGTTGTAATATGAATATCATTTTTTGCAAAATATTTTGCCACTAAAGCACTTGGATCAATTTTGTCTTGAATAAATGATTTGGTTGTAAATAAAATAATAGAACTTGAATTAGCATCGGGACGAAAGTATGTAACATTTTCTTTTAAGTATGGGACTACATTATCACCTTGTTTATAAAGCAAATCCTGCAATTTATTTCCGTTTGCATCAAAATGTGGGATATCTCTTTGTGCTTTACGGTTTAATGCACTTGCAGAAATAATTTTAGTTTCAATTGTAAAACGACGTTTTGCCTCAGTTTCAACTTCCTTAAATGTTGCATATTCGACTGCTTCAACAATGTTTTTAGAATTACCATACTCTGTTTGCAACTTTTTATTTCAAGCATCTAAATAAGTATTTGGTTGAAATGATTGACGGGTACTTTCAAATTCTGCATTAATTGCTTTGCGTTTTTCTGAACGGATTATTGCTAATGATTTTAAATCACTCGCTACCTTAGGATTTTCACCAGGTAATAATGATGCATTATAAATTTGGCGATATTCATCAGCTGCTTTTTGCTCTTGATCATAAAAATAAAATACTGCTTGACGGTAAATATCATCAATTTGTTTATCATTTGCTTCTTTATTACTTTCTAATGCATTTTCCAAATCACCTACATTCATTTCAGTAGTAATCTTTGATTTATCATTAGTATTAAAGAATTTGAATGCTGCTGCATTTTTTGCTTGTGCCTGCACATAATCAATTCGGTTAACGCTTATACCTAACGGTATAGCAATAGCAGCAATAATAATCACTCCTAGCGAACCTAAAATCCCAAAATTAATTCAATTTCTTTTGCGGCGATTAGTTTTGATAAGTTTTTGCTTATCTTCATACGAATCATTAAGTTCGGTTAAGCGTTCAAAAAATGTCTTTTTTCTCTTTGCCATTTTTACCTCAATTTTGTTTCTTATATATAAAAGTTTTTAATATATTATAGCAAAAAAATGTATTTTTTGCAGCGATTTGGTAATGCTATATTTGTATTTATCCACCTATATATCATATGTTCTTAAAATTGTATAGTATTAATAATATGATTATAAACTTGTTAGTAAATAAAATTATGCAACTTTATTTTGTATATAGTTGCATAAGCTGAATTGCAATTAAAGAAGCTACACTAAATGCAATGATTAAGAAGACAAATAA
>NZ_JBTHHH010000029.1:0-1678 GCF_054353815.1 Mycoplasma sp. AC1221
ATTGATAATGTAAAAAGTATTGTAAGTTATATTTTTTAGTGTATGGTAATTTTTTAAAGGTAATATTTCTTTTTTTAAAGTAATTATCAAATTTTGATTCGATATCGTTATAAGAAAGTTTATAAATAAGACCCTCCTTTCTGCTAAAATAGCAAAATAATTATATAGAAAGGTAAAAATGAAATATTTATATTTTTTTCATATGGATTCAAATAGAATCTATTTAATAAAAAATTTTCGAGGTAAATATATAAGTAAGTTATGTAATTTTTGTGTTGCTACTAAAAAGATAATTGTAAAAGCATATAATTTTGAAAAGTTTGTTTATAAAATAAAAGGTAAATATTATTTAGATGGACACTTAGTTTTTAAGTCGTTTAATATTTTAAATATAGAGCAAGTAAAAGAAAAATTTTTAGAATATTGGGCAGAAATTAAACAAATACAAAAAGCGATATTAGATATAAATGATATAAAAATGTTTGAAAAAGAATGTTGAAATAACATTAAAGAAATTTATTATATAAATAAATTAAATAAAAAAAGATATGTATTAAAAGATTATAAAAATATTTTTAAAGGAAATGATGTATAACTTAAAAAGTAATTATTTAGTGCTGCAGGTGTTTGAAAATGAAACTCGCAAGATTATTGGTTTTTGTAAAACGTATAAAAAAGCAAAAGAATATTTAAATTTTAATGAATATAATATCGAAATTTTACAAGTTACTACGGTAGCAAAAAATTATGGTAAAAAATATGAGTATAAAGAATCGCAAAAAGATGAACGAAGCAAAAGACCGTTTTAAGTTAAAATGGTATTTATCAAAGAAATTTTTAATTGTAATTACTGTTATTTTAGTATTAATTAGTTGGTTTTTTGGTATTTATTTATATGGTGTAAATTATTTAGATGATCAATGAAGTGAAAAAACAAAAAACATTGTTAAAATAATTTTTTCTTTATTGATCTTTTTTAATATTGTTATAGTTGTTATTTTATGAAGAATGCGAGCAAAAACTATAAAAAAAATGTTGATAAAGTATAAAAAAAGTATATAATTTATGAAATAAATTATAGGAGATTATTTAATTATGAAATTTAAACAAAAATTTTTATTTTTAATGGGATCGATTTTGAGTCCTGCCGCTGCTGTTTCTTGTGGATTTGTAAATACTGTGCAGATGTCGCCTGGGGAAAAAGAAAAAGTGCCCGGGGGTGGTGTTAAAAAAGAATTAACGCTACAACAAATAAAAGAAAATGAAGTTAATAATTTTCTGAATCAATATAAGGTAAAAGATTTATATTATAAAGGGGAGATAAATAAAAATAATAATCCGTTCTTAAAAGATTGGGATTATTGGTTTGCTAAGCCTTCTTATGTTCTAAAAAGTTATGATATATCTGATGTGCAAAATTGAAGAGCACATATTAGTCATCCATATATGAATTTAAATGATTATAATACGATTATTAAAGCGTATGATGCTAAAATACAAAGTGATAATTTGTATCAAACTAAAAAAGCAAGGTTTGAAAAATGAGCAAAAGAAGAATTTAATTTTCATCCTGCTGATGCGAAATTAAAAGGGACTGCATTAAATATCGATGTTAGTGAAAGAAATTATAACGGGGATTTATATCAACTAATTATGGATGTGGTAAATGATAAAGTAA
>NZ_JBTHHH010000030.1:0-1314 GCF_054353815.1 Mycoplasma sp. AC1221
AGTATACCACCCCAGCACTTCGTTATTAAGTTTTTCATTAGCATCCTTATACATAAACTCGAAATTACTATTTTTACCATAAGGTAGCATATCCACTAATATTTGATTCAATTTTTTTGTTTGTGGGAACACACTTTCAGTCCCAATAAAGTTATTAATATCTAAAATCGCTATTAGAGCACTAGTATATGTATTTAACTTTGTTTTAAAATCATTAAATATATTTTTTTGATTACTATATCTAGCATCATTATTTTTATTAAGTTCTTCAATTTTTTCGATCAATGATGCTTGTTGATCACCATTTTTCTTATAATCCATAACTTTAAGAGCATCATTTAATTTTTTTAATGCTTGCTTATATTCTATTAAACTAATAAAATATTTTCTTTGATTCTCATCGACGGCCATAAATTTACCACCCGAATCCGTTGCTTCATCCACTAATGATATCGGAGCATATAAAAATAAGTTCTTAGTTTGTAATTTCTTAATATCTTCACTTGGATCTTTAAGGCCATAAAGAGCATCATTTTTTAAAATCTTCATTCCCTTATCATAACTAAACACATCCATTTTTGGATCATACACCCCATTTAAATTAAAAGTATATGGTAAAAAACTATATTTAAAACTATCACTTACACTTAAATTAATCACTTGTTGCTTTAACTTGTTTTTTGCTTCATTGCTATAATTTTTTAATGAATCAGCACTATTAATATAACCAGGATCATACACAGGATTTTGATCATCCAAATTATTTTTATCACTAAAACCAAATTGTAAGTATTTAGAATTACCATTTAAATAATCACTATATGAAATGTTTTTATTAATAATCCGTCCCTTATAATAATCAGTAAAGATATACGAAAATCATGTTCTTATTCTTTGCGCATAATAATTCCCGTTTACTAAGTTTAATAACGGTATATCTTCAGGCTTCGGTTTACTAGTATCTTCTTGTTGATCATCTAAACCAATAAAATTTTTTGCAAATTTTCTAAATTCTTTATATGTATCAGCTAATATTTTCACCCCAGATTCTTCATTAGGAGTTGTTGCAAAATATCTAAGATATTTACTTTGATATTGATTATAACTTTCACTCGCAAATTTATCTAAATCACTATCACTTATTAAATAATTATTATCATCATCTTTTTTGATAAAGGTATAAGTATTTTTATCACTAGCAGAATTTAAATATGCTAAAACTTCATTATAAAAATTTTCTTTTGTTTTTTCATCGATATTTACTTTATCATTTACCACATCCATAATTAGTTGATATAAATCCCCGTTATAATT
>NZ_JBTHHH010000031.1:0-1234 GCF_054353815.1 Mycoplasma sp. AC1221
AAAATTAACATTGTATCATCTCGGCATATTGCTGAGGTGATTTTCAATCTAAAACAGATTGAATTCGTTTTGTATTATATCAAATTATGTATTGGTGTATTAGTTTTTTTAATTCATCGAAAGTAATTTTTGAATAATCTACCTTTTTTAGTCATTCAGATTTTAAGCAAGAAAATCAATACTCGATTTCTCTATTATCCAAAGAATTACCAACTCTTGAAAATGAAACTTTTCCATTCTTTCTTTCTATCATATCAATATAGTATTTTGAAGTATATTGATATCCATGATCCGAATGGATTATAAAAGAATCACGATTAAAATCTTTAATGTTTTTAAAGTTATCGATAACAAGTTTTAAATCATTTTTGGTGGATATTGAATATCCTAAAATTCTTTTAGTTTTATGTTCAATAATTGCAGATAAGAATATATGGTTTTGGAAAAGTTTTAGGTCAGCAGGAGCAGGGATATATGTTACGTCAGTAGCGATGATTCCTCTAGAATCTTTATCATTAAAATCTCTTTTAACTAGATCTTCTTTTTGAAAATTTGTATTCTTTTTTTCACGAACTTTTTTCTTATTACGAACAAAAGATTTTACATTTAAATATTTCATTATTCTTCCTAAAGTCCTGTAATTTATGTATATTCCGTATTTTTCTCTTAATACAATAGACATTTTTACACGACCATAAACTTGCTTGTTTTCGTAAAAAACTTTCAGGATTATTTCTCGGTACTGCTCGTATTTTTCTTCCTTTTTGCTTATTGAATTTGTTTTTCATTTCGAGATAGTTTGTCTAGTTGCATCTAATATTTCTGCTGTCTTAGTTTGTGATAAGTCTTCTAATTGCTGAGTCTCGTTTTTCTTTTGATTCTTATCCATTTTTTCTGCTATTTCATAATATCGAGTTGCGATAATTATTAGATCTTGTCTGGTAAATTTTTCAAAATTTGGAACCTTAGATTTCTTGTCTTTCTTCGGTCTTCCAGAACCTGGTTTTCTTTGTGAACCACTTTTGGTTAATAATTGATTTTCCATATTTAAATTATAATATGAAACAATTTTTTTCAATCTATTTCTTAAACTTGTTGATTTAATAAAGATTAATTTTGGCTCGATTTCTTTCATAAAATATAAAGCTTTTTCGGTTCCTTCACTTGAATAAATTTCAAAAATTTTATCAAATTCTTCCTTCTTAAAATGCCTTGACATTGCTTTCCTTTCTTT
>NZ_JBTHHH010000032.1:0-1192 GCF_054353815.1 Mycoplasma sp. AC1221
TATTTGTCTTCTTAATCATTGCATTTAGTGTAGCTTCTTTAATTGCAATTCAGCTAACCTATCACTTAGATAGGTTATTTTCTATTTCGCAAAAAAAAAAAAAAAAAACTATAATAATATTTATGAAAAATCAAACTAATATTGATGTTAATCTTAGGAAATGAAAACAAAAATTATTGGATTTATCGAACAGAAATAACGCAATAACTTTTAAAGTTGATCCACTAGGTGAAAGCACAAATTTTAAAACTAAAAATAAACAACAAATTCAAATTATTAATCCGACCTTTCAAGAAATTTTATCTATTTTTCAAAACACAGAAAATAAAGTATTCAAAATAAAAACAATTGACGAATCTTCACAAATACAATATAACACTAAGTCGAATATTTTTTATACAAATTCTGAAACCGAAGAAATTGATGCAAGATTAAAAAACATTTATAAAAAAGTCGAAAGCTTTAAAAACGAATATTCTATTGATATTCTTTATTTTACTATTGGGTTATTAAAATGATATGAAGATTCAAACTCTGATGTATTCCATTATTCACCGCTTTTATTTATTCCAATTACATTAAAAAAACAAGAAAATATCTTAAAGATTGAATTTACAGACACAAGTAATGTAATAATAAATGAATCACTTTTTTTAAAATTGAAAGAAGAGTTTGGTATCCTTGTGGAGTGAAATTTTGATGAGAATTTGGATTTATATACCCAATACCAAGAACTCAGTTCTAAAATATTGACTTCATATCCGAACGATACAAGATGAAAAATTATTGATTATTGCTATATTTCCACATTTGATTTCACTAAGATTGTTATATATGAAGATATCCAAAAGAATAGTCAAAAAATTACTGAAAGTAATTTTTACCAAGGATTTCAAGGTAAAGGAGATTTAAGTAATTATGATATTAGTTCCATTAATTCTGATAATATTAATTCACATATTGATGTTAATACAGAATATCGTGGACTAGATGCTGATTCATCTCAAGAAGTAGCGATTCAAAATGCTATTAAAGGTAAATCATTTGTTTTACAAGGACCTCCTGGGACAGGAAAATCACAAACAATTACTAACATTATTACTGAGTTAATTGCAAGAAATAAAAAAGTACTATTTGTAAACAAGGACATAAAAATTAACATAAAATTAACATTGTATCATCTCGGCATATT